>NZ_VIDW01000023.1:0-83980 GCF_006519665.1 Paenibacillus sp. tmac-D7
TTATGGAGGCTTAGCTCAGCTGGGAGAGCATCTGCCTTACAAGCAGAGGGTCGGCGGTTCGATCCCGTCAGCCTCCACCATAATTACTTTTTGTTTAACGACGCGGGGTGGAGCAGCCCGGTAGCTCGTCGGGCTCATAACCCGAAGGCCGCAGGTTCAAATCCTGCCCCCGCAACCAAATTCATCTCGGAGATCATAGCTTCGATATTGAATACATAGTGTGGAGCCGTGGTGTAGAGGCCTAACATGCCTGCCTGTCACGCAGGAGACCGCGGGTTCGAATCCCGTCGGCTCCGCCATTATTTAAACTATGAATGGATTTGTAAGGTTAGGCTCGGTAGCTCAGTCGGTAGAGCAGAGGACTGAAAATCCTCGTGTCGGCGGTTCGATTCCGTCCCGAGCCACCATTATGCCGCTGTAGCTCAATTGGTAGAGCAACTGACTTGTAATCAGTAGGTTGGGGGTTCAAGTCCTCTCGGCGGCACCACAGTTTCATATGGAGGCTTAGCGAAGTGGCCAAACGCAGCAGACTGTAAATCTGTTCTCTGACGAGTTCGGTGGTTCGAATCCATCAGCCTCCACCATTTTCATAGGGGCATAGTTTAAAGGTAGAACAAAGGTCTCCAAAACCTTTGGTGTGGGTTCGATTCCTGCTGCCCCTGCCAAACAAATTTCATATGGCGGTCGTGGCGAAGGGGTTAACGCACTGGTCTGTGGCTCCAGCATTCGTGGGTTCAAGTCCCATCGATCGCCCCATTTTTCTAAACTCACATTGGGGATTAGCCAAGCGGTAAGGCAACGGACTTTGACTCCGTCATGCCTAGGTTCGAATCCTAGATCCCCAGTTACATTCTTGCGGAAGTGGCTCAGTGGTAGAGCATCGCCTTGCCAAGGCGAGGGTCGCGGGTTCGAGTCCCGTCTTCCGCTCCAATTTTATAGCTGTGTGGCGCCATAGCCAAGTGGTAAGGCAGAGCTCTGCAAAAGCTTTACCCCCAGTTCGAGTCTGGGTGGCGCCTCCAATCTTACGCCGGAGTGGCGGAATCGGCAGACGCACAGGACTTAAAATCCTGCGGTAGGTGACTACCGTACCAGTTCAAGTCTGGTCTTCGGCACCACTCCAATCTAAATGTTTTATGTGCCCTTAGCTCAGCTGGATAGAGCGTTTGACTACGAATCAAAAGGTCAGGAGTTCGAATCTCTTAGGGCACGCCACCAGCCGGTATGGCGGAATTGGCAGACGCGCGCGACTCAAAATCGTGAGGGAAACCGTGGGGGTTCAAGTCCCTCTACCGGCATCAAAGCATAGAGAGCGAATTATTCGCTCTCTATGCTTTTTTTATATGTGTTTTTCTTTTATTTTCCTTTCGGGACGTTAAGCAATTCCGGTAAAGTGACAAGACGATAACCTTGGCCTTGTAACTTCTCGATAACATGAGGCAATGCGCGAACGGTGCCGCTTAAATCTTGGGTAGAGCCACCCCCGGAATGTTGAAGAACAATTGAACCGGCTTTGGTGTGATGCAAGATATTGGAAGTCACTTGAGGCTCATTTAATTGCTTCCAGTCCATCGAATCAACGTTCCAATTGACAACAAGGTAACCACGATCCGAAGTCCATAGAAGTTGATTCTCGCTGATTTCACCGTAGGGTGGACGGATTAGTCTCGGTCTGTAGCCAATTAAGCTGTGCAAGGTGTCTTGCGTTTGCAGAATCTGATGCTGAAAGGATTGCTCGTCCAGTTTGGTGAACAGCGGATGCGAATAGGAATGATTGCCGATAACATGTCCTTCATTGACGATGCGTTTCACGACTTCCGGATGCTTCTCGGCTTGTGAACCGACAATGAAGAAGGTCGCCTGCACGTGATATTTTTTCAAAATATCAAGCACTTGGGGGGTAAACTTAAGATCAGGCGCATCGTCAAAGGTAAGAGCGACTTTTTTACCGGTCGAAGAACCGCGTAATCGTAAAAGCTGGGGATACTTTTTTACAAGCTGAGAGAGCGTTAGACGCTGGTTTTGCGCTGCAGCCGTCGTGTGGTTCGTTTGTTTCTGTTTACCGGTTTTGGCGGATACGGTTTTTGGCGGAGCTTGCGTCTTAGCTGCCTTCTTAGGGACAACCTGCTGCTGGGCAGGCGCCGGGACGGTTTCCGTATGAACTTCCGGTGTCGGCTTAACGGGCGCAGCAGGGACTTTGTCGGGAATGGACGGAGTCAAGCTTTCGATACGTGTATGGGGGGACGATGTGGAACCCGTATTTCGTGTTGAAGGTGTATCGTTGGACGCCTGGGCCTGTTTTGAATTCCCTTGACTTGTCCAAGGGGACGCTTGCGGTGTTGTATGAGGATGGGGTTGTGCCGAACAGGACGTCAACGCGATGCTGAGCATCGTCGTCCAAGCGAGATTCATTCCTATACGAGGATACACGGTGCCTCCCCCTTATCCATAAAGTTATCTTAGTGTTGGATAGGAGGAGGAGAATTATGCGGTGTTGTTAGATGATGTTGAGGCCTTCGAGGATCATTTTGGAAGCGATCAATACGAAGGAGATGCGTAGCACCCATAGCAGTTTCTTGCTGCTTAGACGGCTGGCGATTTGAGCGCCTAACCAACCGCCGAGCACCGCCGTAGGAGCCAGGCAAAGGACCATCCATAGGTCCACCTCTCCAAGACTCAGCTTCGTCACGGTGCCCATCACCGAAGATAGCAAAATCACGAACATCGAAGTGGCGGTAGCGACATGCGGCGGATAACGAAACAGGAGTACCATGGCAGGAACGAACAACGAGCCTCCGCCGATTCCGAACAGACCTGAAATAAAGCCGACGGCCGAGCCGATGGCCAGTGCTGGAATCAGGCTGTAACCGTACTCGAACGTTTGTCCTGAAGCATCTATGTAAGTGCGCTGAACGCTCCAGCGGACATTGATCGGTTTGATATAATCACGAAGGATGAGCAGTATGGCCATGAACATCATAAAGAAACCGAAGTACAACTGAAACGATTGCGCATCAACGAATTGCGTCACGTAGGAGCCCAGCATGGCTGCGGGCCCGCATGTCATGAAATAAAGCAAGCCGCTTCTAAAATCCACGCGCTTCTGCTTCAAGAACGCTAAGGTTGAAGAAAGCGCGGTAAATATAAGTACGGCAAGCGAAGTGCCGACCGCCGTGGAGACGGATATCGTCTGCCCGACGAACAATGGGCCTAAATAAACGAGTGCAGGCACAATAATAATACCGCCGCCGAGACCGACAAGGCTACCGAAGGTAGCTGCGATCAGGCCGACGGCGGTAAAAAACAAAAAGCTCATGAGATAACCTTCCTCCATGTTAATATTTAATGTAAATAAATATTAACATAGAAACGATGAAGTTCAATCCTGGGCGTTCAAAATATCGCTGAGCAACTGTTTGTTCGGCAAGTAGTGACTCGATTGAATGAAGCGTATTGTGCGCGTTTTGGCTCGCATGACGATCGAGTGGGTCTCCGCACGGTGATCGTTCGTATAGCGCACGCCGCTTAGAAATTCGCCTGGGGTAATGCCGGTAGCCGCAAAGATAACGTCCCCGTTACCGACCATATCGTCCATGCTCAATATTTTGTACGGATCGTCAATGCCCATCTCGCGGCAGCGGGTGAATTCTTCCTCGTTGCCCGGCATGAGTCTGCCGATCAGCTCGCCACCGAGACAACGCAGCGCAGCGGCGGCGAGCACGCCCTCGGGAGCTCCTCCGGAACCGACGTACAAATCGATGCCCGATTCAGACAGAGCAGGTGCCATTGCTCCCGCGACGTCGCCGTCGCTCAGAAATTTAATGCGCACGCCAACGCGGCGCAGTGTATGAATACGTTCACGGTGCCGATCACGATCCAAGATCATGACGGTTAAATTGCTCAATGGCTTGCCTAACAAGTCGGCGGCGCGTTCCAAGGTTGTCTCGAGTGGATCGTCGAGACTTAATTTACCGGCTAATGCCGGTCCGACGGCCAGCTTCTCCATATACATATCCGGAGCGTGAAGCAGCTGCCCCTTGCCCGCAATGGCGATGACTGCCAAGGCGTTGTTTAAACCTTTGGCAACGAGCTCTGTGCCCTCAAGCGGATCCACCGCGACGTCGACCTCCGGTCCTTGTCCGTTGCCGACTGCTTCTCCGATATAAAGCATCGGGGCTTCGTCCATTTCCCCTTCACCAATAACGACGGTTCCACGGATGGAAACGGAATCGAACATGGCGCGCATGGCCGTCGTAGCGGCGCCGTCAGCCTGATTTTTATCTCCACGGCCCATCCAGCTTGCCGCCGATAGCGCCGCGAGCTCGGTGACGCGAACGATTTCCAATGCCAATTCTCTTTCCATCTGCTCTCACTCCCTGAATATGAATGGTACATTTAATCTGAATATAGTATAATGAATAACTATATAGTACGCAATAATTATTCGAGAAGCGCGATAATATTGCGACAATAAGGACGTAGACTCAAAACGGTTCTTTGAGAAAGAGACTATTTTTGATACAATCATATGGAAAAGATGCGGATAAGAGCTGGCGAAACAAGGAGGGACCGGTCATCGAACTGAGTGCGCGCCAATTACAGATCGTTGAATTAGTGAAAGCGAATGCGCCGATTACCGGCGAACAAATAGCGGAAATGCTCGGGTTAAGCCGACCGACGCTGCGCTCTGACCTGGCGCTGCTTGTTATGCTGGGGCTGGTTGACGCCAAGCCGAAGGTCGGATACACGCCAGGTTCATCGGTGAATACGGGATCACAGGCTTCACGCAAGCTGCTGGGGCTGAAAGTGCGGGACGTTCAGGCGATTCCTGTCGTTGTCCGGGACCAGGCGTCGGTGCACGATGCGGTTGTGGCGTTGTTTCTGGAGAACGTCGGCAGCTTGATTGTAGTCGGGGAGGACGGTTGTTTGTCCGGCATCATTTCCCGTAAGGATCTGCTGAAATTTACGTTCGGCAACGCCAGCGCTTCTTCCATGCCGGTGAGTATGGTCATGACGCGAGAGCCCAATGTCATTCATGTAACGCCGGAGGAATCGGTGATCGATGCGGCGAACAAAATGATTCACCACCAAGTGGACAGCTTGCCGGTGGTCGTGCCGGTGAAAAGCGAAGAGGCGGGCGGGCGGACCCGTTGGGAAGTAGTAGGACGCGTGACAAAAACGATTATGACGAAAATACTGCTGGATTTGGCCATAGACCGCTAATCATGATCTGAAAAATAAGGAGAAGGAACCGAATGAGGGAAGAACAACATTATGAAATTACGATTTGCTCTGATTCGGTTGGGGAAACGGCAGAAGCCGTCGTCAGAGCGACGATCCGGCAGTTCGATGCTCATCAGGTAAGGACGAAGCGGATCGGCCATATTAAGAAGGAAGATGAAGTGCGCGCCATCGTCGAAGAAGCGGCGCAGCGGGGCGGATTCATTGCGTATACGCTCGTGCAGCCCGAGCTCAGGGAAACGATGAAGGAAGAAGCGCTCCGGCTCGGCGTACGCGCCGTGGACATTATGGGGCCGATGATGGAAGCGTTCGTCGATACGTTCAACGACGCGCCGAAGCGAGAGCCGGGGCTGCTGCACCGGCTCGACGAGGATTATTTCCGCCGCGTGGAAGCGGTCGAGTTTGCAGTGAAGTGCGACGATGGCCGGGATACAAGCTCGCTGTTGAAGGCGAACCTGGTGCTGATCGGGGTTTCGCGGACATCGAAGACGCCACTGAGCATTTTTCTGGCGCATAAGGGCATCAAGGTATCGAATTTACCGTTGGTGCCGGAAGTGAAGCCGCCCAAGGAGCTGTTTCTCGTTCCCGGCAGCCGGATCGTCGGACTCACGATGGACGCCGAGAAGTTGTACAAGATTCGGACTGAGCGGCTGAAGGCGGTCGGCCTGCCGTTCGGAGCGAAGTATGCGACGATGGAACGGATCGATGAGGAACTGCAATACGCGCAAACGCTAATGAAGCAAGTGGGCAGTCTGATCATTAATGTGACCGATAAGGCAATCGAGGAAACAGCGGGCATTATTATGGGTTATTTAAATTAATTCCGAAGGCTTGGACCGTGAAGGTTCGAGCCTTTTTGCATGCTTCGAAGGCGCTCTTGAGCGACAAGCGAACTCATAAGCCGACGGGACGCCGCATGCCGCAAATCGGAGGGTGGCCCTTATACATGAAAAACCCCCTGAAAGCTACTTAGTAGCTTTACAGGGGGTTTTTCGGCATTAAGAGATTAGATGATGAGTGCACGTAAAACAATTACGAGCAAGATGAACAATACAAGAATTACACCAGTTGTTGTAAAAAATCCGACAGCGCTCATGTGACATCCCCCTTTCAGAAGTCATATTATACTATATGGCCTTTATATAATTTTGGTATGGACTTATGACCGAGACAGGAAAAAAACAGTTAATTCCGCGGGAGAACAGGGCCGGAGATGCTCGCTCAAAGCTCGCTGCTACTGATTTACATCCAATTGACTAGCATTTTATTCATGGTAGAAACATGGAATTTCCCGATATTCTGGGTTACAATGGCAGCAGCATGTCTTTTGTCTTTTACTTAGGCGCATACGCAAGACGCAAGTATATGAGGATTGCCTCGATAAAGCGAGAAAATGAGTTTTCAAGATTGCACGAAACGGATGGACCGAACGTACAGCAAGCGGGAGAACGCTCGGCCGCGAGGCAATCAGCCGGACTGGAATGCGTTTTTTGCAGCCGGGTTAAAAAGTAGAGACGACGAGGAAAAGAAAGGTAGTTGTGCGATGAGTGAACAGCCGGTGATTCGCAATATCCCCAAGGAGCAGTTTCAAGAGTCGATGGATTTGTCTGCTTTCGCTTTTCAGTATGTACTGACAGAGGAAGACCGTTATCATCGCGAAGCTTTGATGCGCACCGAGGAGCTGTGGGGCGCTTATGTGGATGGCCGCTTGGCGGCCAAGCTGACGATCCACGGCTTCGAAACCTGGATGCATGGCAAGAAATTCGCCCTGGGCGGCATCGCAGGCGTTGCCACTTGGCCGGAGTACCGGCGGGGCGGGCTTGTGACGAAGCTGCTGGCGCATGCGTTGATGACCATGAAGGAACAGGGACAGACACTGTCGTTCCTATACCCGTTTCAATTCCCTTTCTACCGGAAGTTCGGCTGGGAAATGTGCGCGGAGCAGAAAATATACGATATCCCGGCGGCGCTGCTCCCCCATTGGCCGGCCGGCACAGGGAAGATCGTACGTACCGGCGGGCAGCGTGAGCTGTTGGAGCCGGTGTACACAGCCTATGCCGAGCGATACAACGGGATGCTGGTCCGGGAGGAGGGCTGGTGGGAGTATCGCGTATTCCGAAATAAGCCGGGGACGGCAGCCGTGTACTACGACTCTTCGGGGCGTGCTGCAGGATATGTGATGTATCAGGTGAAGGAGCGGGTATTGAAGGTGCACGAGCTTGTATATCTCGATCACCAAGCTCGGACGGCGCTATGGCGGTTTCTGGCCGATCACGATTCGATGATCGATCGTCTCACGCTGTCAGCTCCGGCCGAGGACGATCTGGCGTTCCTGCTCGACCATCCGCGCATCAAGCAGGAGCTCTCGCCTACATTTATGGCCAGAATCGTCGATGTGCCCGCGTTTTTGGCAAAATTTCCGTTCGCCTCCGGTGTGGAAAGCACACTGCTGCTGCGCGTCGAGGACACGCATGCCGCGTGGAACAACGGGGTGTGGCGGCTCTCTGTGGACGAGTCCGGGACGGCTGTCGTGCGGGAAGCGGACAGCGCGTCGTCAGGATGCCTCCCGTTCGCGTCCTGCAGCATTCAAACGCTGGCTGTGCTGATGCTCGGTTACCGGCGCCCGGCCTTATTGCATGAGATCGGCAGGCTGCAGGGCACGGCGGAAGCGGTGGAAACGCTGGAACGGCTTATTCCGCCGCGCCCGGTGTATTTGGCGGATTACTTTTAAATGAAACCTCAGCACCCTTATTGGGGATGCTGAGGTTTTTTAGTTGCGGCTGCCGAATCCGCCAGTCGGGCAGTTCACTGGACTTTAGTCGAGTTTCAAAACCCGCCGCTGGTTCGTTTTGGGTGGAGCGGTTTTTCCCTAGAATAAAGACATAAGCAAACGAGAAACAAACGAAAGGCGGTGAAACGAATTCATGAGAATGAATAAACATACCGGACTCGCGGTGCTGTTGATTTTCTTCGGAGCGCTGATCCTGCTGAACAAGACGGGTTTTCACATCGGGCATCATGTCATGAGCATCCTATTCCCCGCAGCTATGGTCGGCCTCGGATTCGTCGGACTGAAGAACGGTAAGAGCATTATCGGCTGGATCTTGATCGGTATCGGCGGTTTGATTCTGCTCGGCAAGCTGTCCGGATTGATCGGATTGCTGGTGGCGATCGGATTGATCGGTTACGGTGTCTCGATGCTGCGCTGCAAAAAATCGGTTTACTAACACACATAACGAATCCTGGAAGAAAAGGTGGTTGAACGAAGCATGAGTTTAGGCAAACGATTCCGTGACATCACGGTCGCCCATTTCAATGAGATGCTGGAAAATTCGGAAGACCCGGTTCGCTTGATCGATAAATATTTGGCTTCGCAGTCGGAGCAGATCCGCGAATCGGAGAAGCTGCTGCAGCAATGTTTAAGCCACGCCGCGTCGCTCCGCCATCAGTACGCGGCAGCCGAGCAGCTGAAGGAGCGCCGCGAGCAGCAAGCGATGCTGGCGCTGCGTGCCGGCGAGGATGAAGTCGCCCGGATGGCGCTGCAGGAGAAGATGGCGCAGGAAGAAAAAGCGGCGCAGTACAAAGCCTTGTATGAGCAAAGCAAACTGGGCATCGTCGAGCTCGAGGAGCAAGTGCAGCAATTAAAAGCCGATTTCGATGAAATCGCATCGAAACGGAGCTATTATATCGCCAGACTGGAATCTGTCCGGCTGCAGCAGCGCATGAACGAACGAATGCGTTCGATGGGCGCAGGACCGTCGCCACGCATGTTCGAACGATTGGAAGAGCGCGTATCCGACATGGAACTGACGGCGAGAACGCTTCGCGAGGTTCGCGGCCATGTCCGTGACGCATGGACTGCCGCCAGCGGCGCCGCTTCGCAAGCGCTGGACCAAGAACTCGCAAAACTTCGCAGTAAACTGCAACAGGAGGGCTGGAATCGACCATGACGAAATTATACCGTTCCCGAACCGATCGTAAGATTACCGGCTTATGCGGAGGTCTTGCAGAAACGCTGGGATTCGATGCGACGCTGCTTCGTCTCCTGGTGGTCATCACGACGCTGTTCTCCGGCGGAGTCGTCATCGCTATCTATGTATTGGCGGCGCTGGTGATCCCGAGCGAGCCTTGGCACGGCGGGCCTCACGGTCCAGGTCCCGGCTACGGCGGAGGGGCGAATCCGTATGGCGGCAAGTGGGATCATCAATTCTGCAGCTGGAAAGATTGGAAGCGCGCCGAGAGGCACTACCGTAAAGCGCAGCGTTACGGCTGGGGCAGCCCGCAGCAAGCGGGAGGTTACGAAGCCGAGTATGCGGCAAGCCAAGCGCAAGCGGCGGGCACGGCCGGCAGCGACCTTGACGATATGATGAAAGACATCGAGAAAAAAGCGATGTGGAAAGAAATTGAAGAACTCCGCGCCAAAGTCGCGCAATACGAAAAACAACAACAAAACCAAACTAAAGGAGAGATATAATCATGGGAGTATTTTCCAGAATTAAAGATATGACGAAAGCGTCGCTGCACGAGCTGTTGGATAAGGTCGAAGATCCGATCATTATGCTGAACCAATATATCCGCGACATGGAAGAGGAAATCGCACAGGCCGAAGTGACGGTCGCCCGTCAAATCGCCAGTGAACGTAAGCTGAAGGAACGTCTGGATGAAGCGGTTCGTCTGACGGCGCAATTCGAAGCGCAAGCGAAGGAAGCGCTCAAGAACGATCAGGAGCTGGCGGCACGCCAAGCACTCGAACAAAAGCTGTATCACGAAGGGAAAATTACCGAATACACCGAGCTGCATGAGCAGGCCAAGGGGCAAGCGGCCGAGCTGGTACAACAGCTGCATGAAATGAAAGATTCGTTCTATCAAATGCGCAACAAGCGCAGCGAGCTGATTTCCCGCGCACAGCTGGCCAAGGCTAAGAAGCAAATGGCCGAAGTGACGGCGAACAACGTTATCGAAGGCGGCAGTGCCGTGAAGGGCTTCCGCCGCATGGAAGAGAAAATCATGACGCTCGAAGTGGAGGCGGAGATCGCACGCAAGCCTTTTGTCGGCACGGCCTCTTATACGGGTTCGGCTTACGGTCTTGGCGCGAACGTCGATCCGGCGAAACAGCAAAAGCTCGACGAGCAGTTGAACCTTCTGAAAGAAAAAATTTCTTCCGAGCCTAAATAAGCATTCGCAGCAGCCGTGAAAATGCTAGTGGAGCGAACCCGGCAGTTATGATATGCTAGGTAGGGCAAAAGCCATGGAGGGCCATTATGCAGCCGCTATGGCTTTTGTTTCACGCTATCAACTAGACCGACGAAAGGGGGCGGCACACATGTACCGTAAACGAAACCGCAATATCGCACTCGTTTTGATCGGAGCGGGCATTTTTTTGTTGGCGCACGATCACATGAGCTTCATCACGGTGGTCGCCCTCTTTTTACTGTTATTCGGCGTGTATAAAGTTCGTTCGGGAACCGGGCGCAAAGGGTATGTGCTGATGATTATCGGCCTGCTGCTGCTCTTGGGCGGAAATATGCCGCTCGTGATTGCGGTCGTACTGATTTCTCTAGGATTTTTTTATCACAAATCACGAAAGATAGACCGGGACGATCGTCATTACCGGAAGCAAAGCATCATCGACAGCATTCGTTGGGGCCGAGATCCCTGGATGCTGCGCAATATGTCGATTTGGAACGTGCTTGGCGAGATTCATATGGATTTGACGTATGCGATACCCGAGCAGAAGGAGACGACCATCGTCCTGCAGGGCGTGATCGGGGACATCGATTTCATCGTGCCGGAGGATGTCGGGTTATCCGTGACGGCTTCTGTGCTTTTCGGTCAAACGAGCATCGGGTATGATAAGGAAGCGGGCGTGCTGAACAAGCTCGTATGGCAGTCGCCGAACTATTGGACGGCGGATCGTCAAGTGAAGATCGAAATGTCTTATGTTATTGCGGATATCGATATCAAAATCGTGTAGCGTGGAGGAAGCGGCATGGACGGACATGAGAAACGTCTGACCAACATGATATGGCGAAGTATGGCGGAGTCCATCGGGCTCAGCCTTATTTTGTTTGCCGTTATCGTGTACTTTCTCCAGGCGAACGGGTATATTCGTCCTTTTGAGTCGTGGAAAGAAGGCGTGAGCCTCAGTTTGACGTTGATCTCCATTACGATCATCCTCGGCGGCTCTTACGGGCTGTGGTACTCTACGCGTATCAACCGCAGGCTCGAACAGCTTCGGGAAGTGATGCTGCTGCTGGAAAAAGGAAACTTGAGCCGCGCGGTGCCGCCGTTAGGCGAGGACGAGATCGGACGCCTCGGGGAGCAGCTTAATCAAATAACGAAGAAATGGGAAGAGCAGGTCTCTTCGCTGCAGCGGCTGTCCAACAACAACGCCCAATTGGCGCAAAAGGCTAAATATTCGGCTATCGTCGAGGAAAGGCAGAGGCTGGCACGCGAACTGCACGATGCGGTCAGCCAGCAGCTGTTCGCAATCTCGATGACGGCGACGGCGGTCGGGCGGACGCTGGATAAAGATTTCGACAAAGCGCAGCGGCAGATCCATCTTATTGAAGAGATGGCGTCGGTTGCCCAATCGGAGATGCGCGCGCTGCTGCTGCATTTGCGGCCCGTTCACCTGGAGGGCAAGCGCTTGTCGGAGGGACTGGTCGAGCTGATGCAGGAGCTCGCGGCGAAAGTGCCGATGGAGATGGATTGGGAGCTGTCGGACGATATTAAGCTGCCCAAGGGCATCGAGGACCATCTGTTCCGGATCGCCCAGGAAGCGATGTCGAATGCGCTGCGCCACTCGAAGGCGACGAAGCTTGAAGTACGGCTCACGCAGCCTTCCGCCGATGCGGTGCGGCTGCTGATCCGGGATAATGGCGTCGGCTTCGATTTGGATATGAGGAAGCAAGCGTCCTATGGTATAGTTACGATGAATGAACGCGTGAACGAAATCGGCGGCTCGATGAATTTATTGACGGCGCCGGGCAAAGGCACGCGGATCGAGATCAGAATTCCGATTATGGCGGAGGGAGGGACTCAGAATGGAAGAGACGACGATTAAAGTGCTGCTAGTCGACGACCATGAGATGGTGCGGATCGGGCTAGCGGCCGTGCTCGGTACGGAAGACGATATCGAGGTGGTGGGCGAGGCAAGCAGCGGTCAGGAAGGCATTCGGCTGGCGCTCGAATACCGTCCTGATGTGGTGCTGATGGATTTGGTGATGGACGGGATGGACGGGATCGAAACGACGCGCCGTCTGCTGGAGCAGCACCCGGATTGTAAAGTGATCGTGCTGACGAGCTTTATCGACGACGAGAAAATTTATCCGGTCATAGAAGCGGGAGCGTTCAGCTATTTGCTCAAAACGTCGCGCGCGGCAGAAATCGCCCAAGCTATCCGGTCGGCCGTTAAAGGGCAGTCGGTGCTTGAATCACAAGTCGCTTCCAAACTGATGAACCGGTTCCGGCAGCCGAAGCAGGCGGCGATGCCGCACGAGGAGCTGACCGATCGCGAGATGGAAGTGCTGCGGCTGATCGCTTCGGGCAAATCGAACCAGGATGTCGCAGACGAGCTGTTCATCGGCGTGAAAACGGTGAAGTTTCATGTGACGAATATACTCGCTAAGCTCGACGTCGAGGATCGGACTCAAGCGGCCATCTATGCGTTTAAGCAGGGCCTGGTGGAATAGCAAACACACAAAAATCCCCGTATCCGTCAGCGCGGAGGCTGCAGGAACGGGGATTTGCTGTTGGCTTAAGCGGCGCGGCGATCTTCGAACTGATCGCCGAACATCGTTTTCAGGAGCAATCTCTCGACGGAGAGCAACTGGCTGCCGCTGAAGGCAAGTGCTGCGGACATGGCCAGCAGTACGATTTCAAGCTCATATCCGGTCGCTTGAGCACTGCCCGTAAAGCCTGCGGCAAGCTTTACTTTAAACAGGGCGACCAGCATAATGATCGTGAACAGCGCGGAAATGATTCGGGTTCCAAGTCCGAGGATCACCGCGAAGCCGCCGATCAGCTCGACCAAAGCAACCACATAGGCCATGAAGCCAGGGAGACTGATGCTTTCGAACCAGCCGGAAACATTGGCGATGCCTCCGGCAAATTTCAAGTAACCGTGGATCATGAAGGTGAGGCCCAAGCCTATGCGTAAAATGAGTTGTCCGATTTCGACATTTCTATTCATGACTGTTTCTCTCCCTTAGGATTAAAATTCAAGGCTCAAATAACTGAGCGTGCCCAAATCGTAGCTGCGGTGAATGACCGACGGCTTTCTTTGCGGATTTCCGCTGCCCCATGCGATGTAGAAGGGCACGAAATGCTCCGCGCGCGGAACAGCGAGGCGGGCGTGAGGGGCTTGCGCGGCATAGTCGAACAGCGCTTCCTGATCGTCTTGCTCCAGGCGTCCGAGCAGCCACTCGTCGAATTCGACAGCCCAAGGCTCGGGTGTCGTTTGGCCCCACTTGATGATGCGAAGGTTATGCACGGTGACACCGCTGCCGATCACGAGGATGTCTTCGTCGCCGAGGCCGCGGAGCGCTTCACCGATCCGGTATTGCTCGCGGGGCGCGGTGTACGGATTGACCGAAACCTGTACGACCGGTATGTCAGCTTCGGGGTACATCCGGTGCAGCAGCGTCCAGGAGCCGTGGTCGAGGCCGCGCGTCGTGTCGGTTTGTACGGCGATGCCGTTCTTTTCCAGCCGCTCCTTCACGTTCGCAGCAACGATGGAGGAGCCTCTGGCTAAATAACGAATCTTGTACAGTTCGTCGGGGAAGCCGTAGAAATCGTAGATGGTGTCGTATACGTCGTCCGACGAGGAAATCGTCGTCACTTCAGTTTCCCAATGCGCGGTGAAAATAACGATAGCTTTCGGACGGATGCGCTGGGCCAGTTGAGCGAGAAATGCAGCGTATTCGGTTTGCTCGATGGCCAGCATCGGTGAACCGTGGGCTAAAAATAACGATGGTACCATTAAGGGGACCTCCTTCAAGTGCGTTCGTTTTAGGTTACTTTATGTAAGTTAGTTTAAGATAATAACTTAAATATGTCAAGTAACTAATTAATGAAGTTTAACTATATAATTTTTAGTTTATTTCGGTTATACTAGTACTAAGAGTGAGGTGAAGCCTTATGAACGAGTCGACGTTATGTCCCCGGATGGAAAAAGCGTCGCAAATCCTCAGTAAACGGTGGGCCGTGCTCATCATTTATCAGCTGCTTTCGGGCCGTCAGCGGTTTTGCACGATTGAAGCGGCATTGCCCATCAGCGGAAGACTGCTGTCCGAAAGGCTAAAGGATTTGGAGCAGGAAGGAATCGTGTTACGGGAAGTATTCCCGGAAACGCCGGTTCGCATCGAATATTCATTAACGGAGAAGGGGCGCGCCCTGGAACCTGTCATTCGCGGTATTGAAGCGTGGTCGATAGATTGGGTAAAATGAGACAAGATGCGGCCGGTAACCATGTTGCATAACAATAGGAAGCCCTGACGGAACAAATGCCGTCGGGGCTTCTGTATTTCTTAAGATTTCTTTAGAAGTGAATGCTTTCCAGCCGCTCATTCGTCATATTACTTAGAGGACGAATGCGTTCTTTGCGGCTTGGAGAGGAGATGACTTGCCGAAAATGAAAGGCTTGGCTGCACAGAAACGACACCAACCGACGAAACGGCTGTCGTTCGGGGAGAAGGCGGAAGTATTGAAGCGTTACGAGGTATACAGTTATCAAATTGCGCATTATTTGCTGCAGCGGGAGGACGCCGCGAGACGGGCAGCCGAGAACACGCTGCTTTCCTTATATCAATCCGACGATTTCTTTATGGAGGCTGAAGCGGATAAAGCCGACCGTGTGAAAAAGGAGACGATCCGGCATGCGCTGCGCGTGCGCCAAGCGGCGGCAGGGGCGACAGGCGCCTGACGGAGCGTCCCGCCTCTGATCGCGAGGCGGGCGCAAGGGCTCTCCTTACCTGGACACATCCAACAGCGTGCCGGTTAGCGGCACGGATAAATACGTCTGCAAGCCGCTGTCCGGGCTGACCGTGTAGCTGCTGAACGCGCGGTATTCGTCCTGCTGCCGGTCAATCAGGCTCGACGCGGCGAGCGATTGCAGACGGTCAGCCGCTGCTGCCAGCCGATCGGCGAAGCCGCCGCTGCCGGTCAGCGTGCCGGCAACGACGTCCGGCTGCCGCTGCAATTGCTCGGCGAGTAGTTCCGCATCGATTCGCAGCGAGCCGTCCGGCTGCCGGACGATGCCGATGCGCTCCAGGTCGCCGAACGGGAGGCGGGACGCCCATTTGCGGACAGCCGGCTTTAACAGGCTGCCGGCATCGCTTAAAGCGCCGGACAGTCGATTGAATCCCTCGACCATATGCTCGGCGGCTTCCGGCAAGCCGTCAGGTTCCGTCGTGGTCGCGGCTTGTTTGGCCGCCTCGACGGCTTGTCCGGCTTTCCCGGCCGCGGTCAACACGTTCGCGAGATCGGCGGCCGTCCTTCGCGCGAATTGCTCGAATCGATGCTGGGGCCAAAGCATAACGGGCAAGCCCGGCGGTTTCGGCTTCGCCGAGCCGACGGCTTTGGACTGCGACTGTTCGTACGCATACCACTGGGCATGCACCTCATACGGACGGAATACTCGTGTAATTGGTGGTGTAATCATGTCCGGCCCCCCTATCCCTCCAGATGCTTATTTCCATTATAAACCATTGGCGCTTTGCTCGTAAATCATTTCACTTGACACCGGCCGAGTAATTGGAGTAACATAAAAAATCAAATTTCGGTCAAAAGGAGCTCGTTCGGATGAATGCGGTACAAGTGATCGTGATAGCGGGCGTGTTGGTGATTTGTGTTGCGTTCCTGCGATTCGTAGGCAAAAAGTATAAAAAATAAACGGGTCGTCCGCCCTAACCTTTCTTCCGTTCCCTACATACGATGGAGGAAAAGCTTCAGCTAGGGAAAGGCGGTTTGACGGATGATCCGCAAACGAATTCCTCGGCGCGACGACGGCGTGATTTATCAGCTTGTCCAGAAAGAGCTGCTACCTTTCGCCAAACAGACGCTACCGAGCGCTCGAATCAGTCGATCTCTTCTGCGAAAGCGGCTGAGCCAGGGCGTGACGTACGTGGAAACAACGGCCGGACGCGTTCCGGTCGGATTTATCGCGCTAATAGCAGACCGCGAACGGTTGTCGGTCGATATGCTCGCAGTCGATCCCCGGTATCAGGGAAAGGGGATTGGCAAACGTTTAATGTTATACGTGGAACGGAAGGCGCAGGAATTGGGACTGCCCGAAGTGACCCTGTGGGTCGACGAAGCGAACGGGCGGGCCCGGGGCTTCTATGAACGGTTAGGGTACACGTCGATTTATTACGATCCGCATATGCGTTGTTTCTTGATGAGGAAGTCAATGTAATGAAAAACCAAGTCTGCCGTTCGCTTCGCTTGCGAGCCTCGGAGACTTGGTTTTTTGCAATTAAGCGAGTGTGAATAACAGCCCAACCAGTCCAATGTCGAGAACGACTCGGCGGCCGTGCTGAAGAACGGAAACGGGATACGCCGGGTAAGGGGATGGGCCGAACGGATGAGCGGATGCCTGCGCGATATGCTCGGCGGCGGTTCCTTTCCCGGCTCTTTTGCCGGAAGCGGGGGCTTTCTTCTTCGGCGAGCGTCGGCTGCTCCTGGTTGGGCCGGAAGCTGGAGCGACCGCCTCTTCTTCGTCGTAACTGAGAATTAGCTCGCCTTTCTTGACGCCGATCAGCGTCCCGAAGATTTCGGTACCGTTCTTCAAAATCACGCAGACCGGCTTGCCGTAATGCGGCCTGCACCCCGCTTCGCCTATCGGATAGATCGGTTTCATGCGTACATTCACCTCCGTCATGGCTTGCTGGAAGCCTACACTTCAGACTATGCGGCTTTTGTACCGCTGTCCTAGACGAATGCCCGGGGGCGACTGCCTATTTTTGCGGGCGCGGGGTATACAATCTATGGATTCCGGCCATGCTGGTCAATAGATTGATAGATTCGGAACAAAAGGACGGGATATGCGATGCGGAAGTTCGGGATGATGGCTCTGCTGGCGTTGGCGGCAATCGGATGTTTGGCGGTACTGCGCACGCAGGCGGCGCTGCCGGCAGCGGGGACGGCGGGCAAGGCGGGGACCTATGCCGACACTATCAAGCTCTTGACGACTGCGAAGCAAGTCATGGATCCTGCAGCAACCGTCAAGCTGACGATGAAAAAGACAGGCGCTTACCTCCCCGTATCCGGCGAAGCCGATCTGCTCGCCGACGGGCAATTGTGGAGCGAACGGCTTGGCATGACTCCAGCCGCCGCCCTCACAGAGCAGCAAGGGCACGCCGTATACCGCCAGGAGGGTGCAGCGGGCGGCTGCAAGCAGACGCTGCTGCTTACCTCGCTGAATGCCGGCGAGTTTTACGCGATCGTGAAGACGGAATGTGAGACGCTCCCTGCGGCCGGAGCCGCGGAAGCGGTCGCTCTCCAGCAGCGATTGGACGCCGCTGTAGAGGGGCTGGAATGGGATGCCTCATGGAACGTAATGGTGCAGGGCGGCCTTGCCGACCCGAGCGCGCAAGGCGCGGAAGCCGCGCTCCGCACGGTGGAGCGGGAGCTGGCAGCGAAGGCGGAGGAGCGTTACGAGGACAGAGGCACGGTCAGCGTCTCGTACGCGTCGCCGGAGCTGAACGAATTCGTCTGGAGCGGCGATCGGAAGCTTCATCTGCAGGCGGCCCTGCGCTGCGATTCGCAATCGGGCGACTGGCGGCTGACGCTCGGCACACCTGTCATTACGACAGAGTATTGAAACTCGTTCTCATTTTGGTTATGCTAAAGGGAAAAGCAGGATAGGCGTTTTTTCCACCCTATATACTAAGAGAAAGAATGAGGGAAATTATGACGAATGCTGTGTTTTTAATTTTTGGAGCGACTGGGGATTTGGCTCGTCGTAAGCTGTTCCCGGCTTTCTACAGTTTATACCGCGAGCGGAAGCTGGGCGATAAATTCGCCGTCGTCGGCCTCGCACGCCGTCCGCGTTCCAATGCGGAATTCCGTCAAGACGTGCTGGATTCGATCAAAGAGTTCGCGCGCTACAATGTAACGAAGGACGAGCAGTGGGAGTCCTTCGCCGAGCATTTCGAATACATGTCGCTCGACATCAACAACGTGGAAGGGTTTCGCGAGCTGCGCAGCCTGACCGATAAGCTCGACGCCAAATTCGAAATCGGCGGCAACCGGTTATCGTACCTGGCGCTGTCGCCGGAACTGTTCGGCAGCGTGTCGCATAACCTGAAGGCCGGCGGCCTGCAGGAAACCGGCGGCTGGCACCGGCTGGTCATCGAGAAGCCGTTCGGCTACGACTTGAAATCCGCCGAGAAGCTGAACGCCGAAATCCGCCAAGTGTTCGATGAGAAGGATATTTACCGCATTGACCACTACCTCGGAAAAGAAATGGTGCAGAATATCAACGTGGTTCGGTTCGCGAATGCGTTCTTCGAGCCGCTGTGGAACAATAAATATATTGCCAACATTCAAATTACGCTGAGCGAAACGGTCGGGGTGGAAGAGCGCGGCGGTTACTACGACCGTTCCGGCGCACTGCGCGACATGGGTCAGAATCATATGCTCCAAATGCTTGCGATCATGGCCATGGAGCCCCCGGGACGGATGCACCCGGAAAGTATCCGGGACGAGAAGGTGAAGGTACTTCGCAGCTTGCGGGGATTTGAATCGTCCGATGAGGTGCGCGCCCATACCGTCCGCGGTCAATATGCGGCGGGAACGCTGAAAGGACAGGCGCTCCCCGGTTACCGCGAGGAGGACAAAGTAAATCCGCATTCGAATACCGAAACGTATTTTGCCGCGCGCGTGTTCGTGGATAATTTCCGATGGGCCGGCGTGCCGTTCTACATTCGTACAGGCAAGCGGCTTCCCGTGAAAACGACTGAAGTTGTGGTCGAGTTCAAGAATGTGCCGAATAATGTATATTTGGCCAAGAAGCACAAGCTGGAGCCGAACCTGCTCGTGTTCCGCGTCAACCCGATGGAAGGCATTTATTTCAAAATGAACGCCAAACAACCGGGCTCGGAGGGCACGATCGTGCCGGTGGCGATGGACTTCTGCCAAAGCTGCCAAGTCGGCTTGAATACTCCGGAAGCGTATGAGCGTCTATTGCATGACGCCGCCCGCGGAGACTCCACCTACTTCACTCGTTGGGATGAAGTGGCGCTCGCCTGGAAGTACGTCGACCAGATTGCGCAAGCATGGAGCGAACGGTCCGATGACCTGCAGTCGTACCCGGCCGGCACATGGGGACCGGAACGCGGCCGGAAGCTGGTCGAAGAAGACGGTTTCCGCTGGTGGCCGGTCAACGGTCAAGACGAAGGCGAAGTGGCTTGGGAATTCGTACAGCGTTAAGCAAGCAGCGCCACAACGGAAATGAACTTGTCCGAGGCCGGTGGAGCGCCGGACCCGGACATAGGGGTTCGTACGGACGCCCTTGGAGCTCTCCAGATACCCGGGGAGACGCCGGCGCGGACATTTTTGCTACAGTATAAACGAAGGACAGGCTGTCAGGCTGCGGGGAAGCTTCGCGCCAGGCAGTCTCTTTTTTTCATTTCGTGAAGTATGTTATGATGGAGAGTAAGTGTTGACGTTAGGTAAGGGGGGTTCTGCGTGTCCAGACGCGCTTTTATCGGGTGGATGCTCGCCATGCTCGCTCTGATTGCGACGGCGCTCGCTGGGCTCGTCAAGCTGCTGCAGAAGGTTGTTGCCACGCAAGAAGCGTCCAGAGCGCCGGGAGCCGCGAAAGGTTCGGTGGACGCCCCTCAAACGGGCAAGCCGGAGCCGCAAGCGGGGGGCGATCCGAATGCGCCGCTGTTTTCGTTGATGGTGCTGAGCGATTTGCATGTTTCGGAAGCCGATCCGCATACGATCCGGAATTTGAAGAAAGCGCTCGAAGACATTCAGGAGCTCGGGGGGCCGGTTGACGCGATCGCGCTTACGGGCGACTTGACCGAGTACGGCAGCGAGAAAGAGTATAAGGGGCTAAGCAAGCTGCTCTCGGCGTACAAGCTGCCGCCTCTGTACGCTAACATGGGCAACCACGATTACTATGACGTTTGGATTGATCGATTCGGCCGATTTAATAAAGATACGATGCCGAACGGCAAAACCGATTGGCAGTCGCGCGAGCGGTTTCAAGCGTTCTTCGGCTTGTCTAAGCCGTACCATGACGTGTGGGTGCAGGGACATCACGTCATTCTGCTGTCGCAGGAAACGTATGTGCAGGAGAAACCGGAGGTCGGCGAGGGCGCTTGGTATTCCGAGGAGCAGCTCGCCTGGCTGGAGGAGCGTCTGGCCGCACACAAGGACGGCAAGCCGGTGTTCATTATGACGCATCAGCCGCTTCCGCCAGCAGGCCGCGACGGCAAAACGCATCAGCTGATTCCTGCGAATCGTTTTCGTGAAATATTGAAGCCTTATAAGAACGTATTCGTATTCTGCGGGCACAGTCATCAGGATTTTCAAGGGACTATTGAACATTATGTGAGGGAAAGCTTTCATTATTTTCATAATTCATCGGTCGGCCGCGTCATGAACCGCAAATACGAGACCGTGGATAAAGAGAAGTCGCAAGGCTTGTATGTGCAAGTGTATCGGGATCGCGTCACGCTTCGCGGCCGGGATTTCACCGGGAAGCAATGGCTGAAGGAAGCCGATTGGACGGTTCCGCTGACGAAGGCGTAAGAAACATCTGTAACTTTGCGAAATGAGGAAGGAATTACATTCGACATGAGTACCGATAATCAAGGAAAAATAGCGGAGGAAGTCCGCAAACGCCGGACGTTCGCGATCATCTCTCACCCGGATGCCGGGAAAACGACATTAACCGAGAAGCTGCTCTTATTCGGGGGAGCGATTCGGCTGGCCGGTACGGTCAAAGGGCGCAAAGCGAGCCGCCACGCGACAAGCGACTGGATGGAGATCGAGAAGCAGCGCGGAATCTCCGTCACTTCGTCCGTGATGCAGTTCGATTATGAGGGTCATCGCGTCAACATTCTGGATACGCCGGGTCACCAGGACTTCAGCGAAGACACGTATCGGACGCTGACGGCGGCGGACAGCGCGGTCATGCTGATCGACTCGGCCAAAGGGGTCGAGGCCCAGACGAAGAAGCTGTTCCAGGTGTGCCGGAAGCGGGGCATTCCGATCTTTACGTTCATTAACAAGATGGACCGCGAAGGGCGCAATCCGTTTGAGCTGCTCGAGGAGCTGGAGAACCTGCTCGGCATTCGCTCTTATCCGATGAACTGGCCGATTGGCTCGGGCAAACAATTCAGCGGCGTGTACGACCGGAAGCTGACGCAGGTCGAGCTGTTCCAGGGCGATGATCACCGTGAAATTCAGGTTCAGCCTGTCAGCGGTTACGACGATCCGATCGTGAAGGAGATTGCGGGCGAATTTTTCTACGAGCAGCTCGTGCAGGATTTGGAGCTGCTCGATGTTGCGGGCGACGAGTTCGATATGGAGAAGGTGCGTACCGGCGAACTGACCCCGGTATTCTTCGGGAGCGCGATCAACAACTTCGGGGTGCAGACGTTCCTGGAAAACTTCCTGCAGCTTGCACCGATACCGACATCGCGCAAAAGCAACGTAGGCGAGATCGATCCGCTGAATGAGAAATTTTCGGGCTACATTTTCAAAATTCAAGCGAACATGAACCCGGCGCACCGTGATCGGATCGCCTTCCTCCGCATTTGCTCAGGCAAATTCGAGCGCGGGATGAGCGTCAAGCACGTGCGGGTCGGTAAAGACATCAAGCTGTCGCAGCCGCAGCAATTTCTCGCACAGGACCGCGATATCGTCGAGGATGCGTACCCCGGCGACATTATCGGGCTGTTCGACCCGGGCATCTTCCGCATCGGCGATACGCTGAGCCAAACCCCGGGACTGGAGTTCGACGAGCTGCCGACGTTCTCGCCGGAGCTGTTCTCGAAGGTGACGGTCAAGAACGCCTTGAAGCACAAGCAGTTCCAAAAAGGCGTGGATCAGCTGACGGAGGAAGGCACGATTCAAGTGTTCAAAACGATCGGCTTCGAGGATCTGATCCTCGGCGTCGTCGGGCAGCTCCAGTTCGAGGTGTTCGAGTACCGGATGAAAGGCGAGTACGGGGTTGACGTACAGCTCTCCCGCATGACGTATCAGTTCGCTCGCTGGCTCGTCGGCGACGATATCGATCCGGGCAAATTCCGGATCAATTCGCAGCTCGTGAAGGACAAGAAGGACAACTATGTAGCGCTGTTCGAGAACGAGTATGCGCTTCGTACGGCGATGGAGAAAAATCCGAATTTGAAGTTTTTGGAGACGGCCCCGTAAGGGACGGCGTATCTGCCAAAACCTTTCGTCCCCCGCTGCTTTAAGAGCGGTTGGCGAAAGGTTTTTTTGGTTTATCCGGGGGGCTGGGCAGGACCGATTCAGACGGCCGTAACGTACTGTCAAGCATATTGATAGTGTAGCAGGGCAAGCGGTGAAGAGGGACCTGAGCGGACGATTGAGGTTGACAGTGCGGGCCGCGCGAGAGATAATGAGCGCAACTGGCGTAGCGCGATAAAGAACGGGGGTGGTCTACATCGTAACCCGCAAAGAAGTCGCCATACTGGCGGGGGTCTCGGAAGCAACGGTTTCCCGGGTATTCAACGGGGTCGGACCGATGAGGGAGAAGACGAAGCAGCGCGTACTGGAAGCGGCCGAGACGCTCAATTATCATCCGAACGCGATTGCCCAAAACTTCGCCAGAAGGCGCAGCGGGAACATCGGCGTCGTGCTTCCGTATGTGCCCAAAGTGCATATTTTTTCGACTTATTATTTTGCCGAGGTGCTTAGCGGCATCGGGGAGCAGGCGAGGAACTCCGGCTACGACATGCTGTTAATGTTCCGTACTCCCGGCGAGGAGAACGATTACAGCCGGTTGTTCCGATCGCACAAGGTGGATGCTTGTATTCTGCTAGGCGCCACGGATACGGCGCAGGAACGGGCGGAGCTTGCCAAGCTGCACGAGAACGGATTTCCTTATTGCGTGGTGAATCAGCATTTTCCGGGAGCCGAATTTAATCTGGTGGATGCCGATCATGTGGAGGGGAGCTATCAGGCGGTTCGACATTTGATTGCAGGGAACTGCCGGCATATCGCCTTCTTGAACGGCTCCGTTCAGTATTCGAACAGCGGGGACCGGTGGTTGGGGTATCTTCGAGCGATGAAGGAAGCAGGCCTGCTGGAAGCGCATGTGAACATCCCTGCCGAGATGCCGGCCGGCTTGTATTACGAAGGCAATTACAGCCGGACAAGCGGGTACAAAGCCGCCTCGGCTATGGCGCCGCATATGGAGCGGATCGATGCGGTATTCGCTTCCAACGACCGGATGGCGATCGGGTTGATACAAGGGCTGCGGGAGCATGGGTTTCAGCCCGGACGGGATTATGCGATTATCGGGTACGACGATTCGGATGCAGCCCGCGTGACCGATCCTCCGCTCTCCAGTGTGGCCGTTCCTTTCTTCGAAATGGGACGGATCGCGGCCGAACAAGTGATCGGCCGCCTGAACGCGGACGATAACGTGCGGATGAAACCAATCGGGGTGAAGCTCGATACCCGGCTTGTCGTCCGCCGTTCGTGCCGGCTTGAGGGAACGCGGTTCTAAACGCATAGAGCCCGGCTTTGCCGCAACGGCGAAAGTCGGGCTGCTTCCATTCCCGGCAAGAGCTATAACCGGCTAGGCCAAGTGCTCTTTTAACGTTGAGATGAGTTGGGTCTGCACTTCGGTTTCGCTGTTTTTCCAAATGATTTCAAACAGCACTCCGAGGCCTGGAAGCACGCGTTCTTCCCCGTCGATCGAATCCTCGATTACCCCCATCAGCTCCTCGTTCGATTTATCGTGCATCCGTTGTACGATGGCTTGTCTCAAGTTCAAATTCATGCCCGCCCTCCGCTTTTCGTTCGATTTCACTTTCATTAATATGCTCCGAATCGTTCGGATTCATGCCTTTTTCAGCAGGACGTTGAACGATTGGACTTCGGTTTGCATTTATATTTATAATGAAAGTAAGGCTCAGGTTTAGATTCAGAATCGCACGGTGGAGGCGGAAACGCATGAAAAAACAATTTGCTGTTATCGGCATGGGACGCTTCGGTTCCAGCGTAGCTGTGACGTTATCCAACCTTGGTTTTGAAGTATTGGCCATTGACAGCAGCGAACAGCGTATACAAGAGGTCGCTAACCTCGTGACTCACGTGGTGCAGGCCGATTCGACGGACGAGGAAGCGCTCCGTTCCTTGGGCTTGCGCAATTTCGACGTTGTCGTGGTGGCGATCGGCCAAGACATTCAGGCGAGCATTCTGACAACCATTATTGTGAAGGAAATCGGGGTCCCGCGCTTAATTGTGAAGGCCCAAACCGAGCTTCAAGGCAAGGTACTGCGCAAGGTCGGGGCGGACAAGGTGATTTATCCTGAACGGGACATGGGACAACGCGTGGCCCATCATCTGATTTCATCCAATATTATCGATCATATCGAAATTTCCGAAGATTACAGCATTGTTGAAATTGCGGCCTCGGGAAGGATGATCGGGCGCAGCTTGCGGCAGCTGGATATTCGGGCCAAATATGGCTGCAACGTCATGGCGATCAAAACCGGAGAGAAAATGAATATTGCGCCGCATGCCGAAGATTTAATTCAAGCGAATGACATACTCGTCATTGTCGGCAAAAATACCGACCTGCAGCATTTTGAAAAGACGTTCGCGGAATAGAGGTTGCTCGAATTGACATCATATTATGAACAAAACGCTGCCGCGGCAGACACGATCCGTTCGGCGCAAAACCCGCGCGTGAAACAGTGGGCGGAACTGTTAAGCCGCAAAGGGCGGGATAAAATCGGCCGCTTCGTGATCGAAGGGCTCCATTTGGTGGAGGAGGCTTTGAGCTCCGAGTCGATGCCGGAGACGCTAGTGTATACGGCGGAAAGGTTCGACGTCGTTTCGCCGCTCCTGCGGAAGGCGAAAGCGGCGGGAGTCGAGTGCGTCCCCGTGACGGAACAGGTGCTGGCGAAGTGCACTGACACTCAGACGCCGCAGCCTGTATTCGCCGTCGTTCCCAAGCTGCCATGGCGGCCGGCGGACTTGATGAGGGCCAGCTTGCCGGACGGGCTCGTTGTCGTCATCGACGGCGTTCAAGATCCCGGCAACTTGGGGACGATCATTCGCAGCGCGGACGCTGTCGGCGCAACGGGCGTATTGCTTGGCAAAGGCACGGTCGATTTGTACAATCCGAAAACTGTGCGCTCCACGATGGGATCGCTCTTCCATCTTCCGATTGCGCAGGGCGATCTCGGGGAATGGCTGCCGCAAGCCGCGGCCGCCGGCATTCAAGTGGCGAGTACGAGCCTGGCGGGCGCTGTTCCGCTCTATGACTGCGACTTCCGGCCGCCGACCTGGTTCGTGATCGGCAACGAAGGCCAGGGCGTGTCGCCCGAAGTCGACCGGCTGGCGTCGCAGCGCGTGCTTATTCCGATGGCCGGAAGGGCCGAGTCGTTGAACGCTGCGATGGCGGCGACGGTTGTGCTGTTTGAGGCGATGCGGCAGCGGCTGGGGTAAGTGAACGATTATTCTGTTGTTGTGAGTTGTAATTCAGTTTGGCACTGATTGGAACGTTGTTTGTCACGGGTTTGGAACGTAGATTTGTCATAAGTAAGATAGCCCGATGAGTCAAAAAACCTTGATTTGTCGGGCTATTTTTTGTCATCATTAGTGAAAATACGATTAAGGTACGGTGCTGTATGATTGGGGATAAAATTTGTGTTCTAAGAAAAACTAAACAGACTAAATCAAGTTGAATTTGCTGCTTCGCTTGGTATATCACAAGGCAATTTAAGTGAGATCGAAAAGGGGAAAAGTAAACCTTCAGCGGAAACGCTAATGGCGTTAAGAAGAACTTAAAATCAGGACGGTTTTAATAGGTCTGAAGTACCAAACATGAAAATACATATTGTGCGAATTCGAATTTTTTGTTAGACTTGTATCACAAGTTACAAGATCGGTGGTGGATAATAATTATAAAGGCCATTGAAAAGCAAAATGTGGTAGATGAGGTTTATGATCAGATCAAAAGCAACATTATCACCGCAAAATGGAAGCCTGGCGACAAGATACCGTCTGAAAACGAACTGTGCCAAATGTTTAATGTCAGCCGCGTTAGTGTCAGAAGCGCTATTCAAAAGCTAAGGGCTGTCGGTATCATTACCACGCACCATGGAAAGGGCTCCTTTGTGTCTCCTTCCATAAATGAAAGCATTCTCAATAGCTTCATCCCTGTCATGAACTTAAGCGAACAAGAATTTTTGGACATGATGGAATTTCGTGAGACGATTGAGTTCAAGTGTATTGATTTGGCCGTTGAGAGGGCGGAGGAGAAGGATATTCAGCAAATCGGTCAAGCCTTGCAGAAAATGATTGCGAACAAAGATGACTTTGTAAAATATTCCCAGAGTGATCTGGAATTTCACTTCGCAATTGTAAGGGCTTCCAAAAACGAGTTGTTCCTCAAACTTATGAATGCAGTTAAGGATGCGTACTATTACTATCTCGAAGAGTTAAATCGCGTCTTTGGGGTTAACGAAGAAAGCCTGCAGGGGCATATTGCCCAGTATGAAGCAATCCGTAATAAAGACGCAGGAAAAGCGAAAGAGCTGATCGCTATCGGGATGGAAGAGAACCGCCGAAAAATCGCGCAATTAAAAAATCATTTTTGATTTTTTTCTTTATACTTGTATGACATGATATGTGTTATGACTTTACCTAAATTTGGTTTTAAGCGGTCCGCTGCCTGTTCCTACATAAAGGCAACCCCGTTTTGAACAAATAAATGACAACAAGTTGGAGGGTAAACTATGAAATTGAAAGGCATTACTACAGCAACTCTCACCTTGGCCTTAACCGCAAGCATGATCGGTTGTTCGTCAAAAGCGGAGAATTCCGAGTCGGGAGCGGCGGGAACAGGATCTAAGCAAACTACTTTGACCATTATGTCCGCTGTCCAAACGGAAAAACCCGGGGGAGACATTGAGAAGCAAATAGCGGAAGCTTATATGAAAGAGCACCCGAATGTAAAAATTGAATTCATGGGTGTATCGATGAACGACATGTACAAAAAGATATCTGTACTTGCCGCTGCCAATCAAATGCCGGACGTCTTTACAAACACGCCGGAATTTATGTACAACGTTTATCAAATGAATGCCACGGAGGATTTGAGCAAGCTCCTCGGGGTGGATTATCTGAAGGAATTTTATCCGAATGTCATTGAGGAATCCAGCATAGACGGCAAGCTGCAGTTCATTCCTTGGACCTCGACGCCTCAAGCATTGATTTATCGGGGGGACTTGTTCGAGAAGGAAGGGCTGAAGGCTCCGGAAACTTGGGACGATTTTCTCGCTGCGGCTCAAAAGCTTACAAAGGATACTAACGGCGACGGCAAACCGGATCAATGGGGCTTCGCTATGATCGGTACCCGCAATACATCTGGAGGAACCCGCTTCCTGCCTGTGCTTCGCTCTTTCGGCGCGGAAGAAGTCCGCAAAGATGCGAACGGCAAATGGGTAACTGATTTGGACACTGCGAAAGCTAAGGATGCCCTGCAATTTTATACCGATCTGAACAATAAATACGGTGTGGTTCCTCCGGGCGTAACGGAAACCGGCTTCCCGGAAGCGGCCAGCATGCTCGCCTCCGGTAAAGCGGCCATGCTGATCAGCGGACCGAATGCTCTCGGCACCATCATCTCGCAAAATCCGGATATGAAAGGAAAACTGTACAGCGCTCCTATACCGATGAAAGAAAAGCACTCTGCAACATTCGGGCTGCTGGGATATTCCATTTCGGCAACAAGCAAAAACAAGGAAGTGGCTGCAGATTACCTGAAGTATCTCCTTAACAATGAAAATGCACTGAAATTCACTGAAGCAACCGGCCCGCTGCCGACTAAAGCCCAATTGGCATCAAGCCCGTCGCTGAGCGCTCCGGATAAGGCCGGATTCGTAAAAGCGCTGCAGTACGCTTATCATGCACCGACCATTTCTACGTATTCGCAATTCTATGATATCGTAGCCGAATCTTATCAAGTCCTCTTGGCTTCGAATTCGAAAGTAACGGCTGACGAAGCCATGAAAAAAGCGGCTGCACGTGCAAATGAATTGATTGCAAAAGAAGGCAAGTAAGCATACAAATTACACCGATGGCTTTCTGAGGAAGGGAGTTCCTTCTTCAGAAAGCTGGCGGCATCATGAAAAGAAAGGAGGGGGGACAGTGAAGAACGCAATCGTCAAAAAAGAGTGGTGGGCCGCATATGGTTTCATTTTGCCGGCTGCCATTACGCTCTTGTTGTTGGTTACGTATCCTCTACTGTATGGCGCATACATTAGCTTTTTTAATACCAATTTGGTCAACAAATGGGACTTTGTTGCACTGAACAATTATGTAAGCATTTTTTCAAACATTCAGTTTGTCGGAAATATTGTAGTCACGTTGAAATATACGTTGTTTACCGTTATCGGTCACTTCGCGATCGGACTGGTGCTTGGGCTCATACTGAATATGAAGTTGCCGGGCATAACAATTTTTCGGACAATTCTAATCCTCCCTTGGCTGCTCCCGGAAGTAGTAGTCGGATTGTTGTGGAAGTGGTTGTTCAACCCGATGTACGGCCTCTTCAACGATATCCTGATGCGTCTTCATGTGATTGATAGTCCGGTTTCCTGGTTGGGTGACGCATCTTACGCTTTTATCGCGATCGTCATCGTTTGCGTATGGAAGGGTTACCCGATGGTTATGATGATGGTCCTCGCCGGGCTTCAGTCGATATCGCAGGACACGTATGAAGCGGCCAAGATCGATGGCTGTAATCGGGTTCAGTCGTTCCGTTACGTCACGCTGCCCGGTCTGCTTCCGGTGCTCGTGGTCACACTGATCCTTGATACCGTCTGGTGGTTCAAACACTTCACCATGATTTGGCTGCTGACGGAGGGGGGCCCGGGGGACGCCACAAACGTTGTCAGCATCGATATTTTCAAGCAAGCCTTCCAGTTCTTCGATTTTGGCAAAGCTGCGGCAATGGCAGTGATCGTGTTCTTTGTGTGCTTCTTAATCGGATTTTTATACAGGAGGCTGTTCGGCAATGACAACGACTAATGGAAACGGACGCTTGTTCAACCTGCTCATGTATCTAATATTGGCAATTGCTTCCTTATGCGTATTGGTTCCGACGTTGTGGATGCTGTCGACAGCACTCAAGCCGATGGATGAAGTTATGGTTACTCCGCCCAGATGGATCCCGGAACACATCACTTTTGAAGCTTTCTCTCGAATTTGGAAGGATTATCCGTTCGGTACTTATTTCTACAATAGTATTATCGTTGTGCTGGTTTCTACCGGAATCTCCCTAGTATTCTCCGCACTGGCAGGATACGGGGCATCTCGCTTTCAATTCCGCGGGAAGGGGGCGTTCCTGACCTTTTTGCTCGTTACGCAAATGTTTCCGTCTATCATGCTGCTGATTCCGTTCTATAAGGTTTTGAAAACGCTTGGTCTGGTAGACACCCATTGGGGTTTGATTTTGGTGTACATCTCATTTTCAGTCCCGTTCTGCACATGGTTAATGCTTGGCTTTTTTCAAGGGATACCTAAGGAGCTGGATGAGGCGGCGACAATCGACGGATGCGGCCGGGTCCGCACGTTTGTGCAGATTATTCTTCCCTTGTCGTTACCCGGCTTGGCGGCTACGGCGATTTACTCATTCATCGTAGGTTGGAACGAATACATGTTTGCGTTTATTTTGACGACCTCAGAGAAGATGAAAACTTTGCCGATCGGCATCGGTCAATTGAACGGGTTTTATAAGATTGTGTGGAACGATTTGATGGCGGCTTCCATTGTATCAAGCTTGCCCCTAATCATCCTGTTTATTTTCCTGCAAAAGTATTTTATCAGCAGTCTGACGGCAGGAGCCGTAAAACAATAGAGTATGTTCGGATAGGAGCAGCGAAGATGATTACTATACGCGATGTGAAAACGATACTGACTGCCCCGGAGGGAATCAACCTGGTGGTGGTCAAAGTCGAAACGTCGGAACCCGGCTTGTATGGCTTGGGATGCGCTACGTTTACCCAAAGATATTTGACTGTTGCCTCAGCTATCGAGGATTACTTAAAGCCTTTTCTAATCGGAAAAGACGCACACCGTATCGAGGATATTTGGCAGACTGCGATGGTAAGCGGCTATTGGCGCAATGGTCCGGAGTTTAACAATGCTCTTTCGGGCGTCGATATGGCGTTATGGGATATAAAAGGGAAAATTGCCGGTTTACCGGTGTATCAGCTGCTTGGCGGCAAATGCCGCGAAGGCGCTGCAATATACAAGCATGCTGACGGATCGTGCAAAGAAGAGGTAGAAGAAAATGTAAGGTCTTATATGGAACAGGGCGTCCGTTATGTGCGCTGTCAGATGGGGCTATATGGCGGTCGGGACCAAAAAATTATCAAACCTGAGAACGCATTGGACGGCGTTTATTACGATCCGAAGGCTTATATGAGAGGGATCGTCGAATTGTTCGAGCACTTGCGTGGCAAGCTTGGCTGGGAAATCGAATTTTTGCACGATGTTCATGAACGGCTGTCTCCTATAGACGCGGTCGCGTTCGCTAAGCAGATGGAACCATTCCGGCTGTTTTATCTGGAGGACGCGCTGCCGCCGGAACAAATCGAATGGTATCGCACGATTCGTCAGCATACGGTGACTCCAATCGCCATGGGGGAACTGTTTAACAATCCGAATGAATGGCTTCCGCTTATGTCCAATCGCTTGATTGACTTTATCCGTGTGCACGTTAGCCAAGTAGGCGGAATAACTCCGGCTAAAAAAATGACGTCCATGGCAGAGGCTTTCGGCATCCGCACTGCGTGGCACGGGCCGGGAGATGTTTCTCCGGTAGGTCATGCCGCAAACGTGCATTTGGACATAAGCAGCATCAATTTCGGTATTCAGGAGTGGAACGGATTCAAGGAAGAAGTTTACGAAGTATTCTCCGGATGCCCCGTAGAAAAAGACGGATATGTATATCCGAATGACCTTCCAGGACTCGGCATCGATATCGATGAAGAAAAAGCAAAGAAGTATCCGTGTACGAACGTACTTCCAAAATGGACGTTGGCCCGTTTGCCGGACGGGACATCGGCACGTCCGTGACTCGATTAGACTTGAGTGGATTCAATGCTTAAACGGTGATACCCGTTAATGCTATCACGCAGACCATGCCAATGGTCTGTTTTTTTTGAATTGATGCTTGTGGCCTCCCGGGATTCCTAATAACATCGGCATGAAATTTATTTTCTCACGTCAATTTCAAACTCCAGTTTATTACGCTCCCTCAATATGATTCAGTTTCCTCACTGAGACTCATGAATTCGCAGGATTTCACCCTGTGTAAGATGAGAGAAGAGAGTCACACGGAGGAGCCGGTGGCTAGATCCGTAGAAAGGGCATGCGAGAACAAAGGTGTGGTGTCCAACACCCAAGTTGTTCCATATTGTGCACGTCTCCACGTAGCCCTAGCGATTCTCCCTCCCATGTCTCAACGGGTCTATGCCCTTACATGCTTCGTCACATCTAACTAAGGGGTGGAGGTCGGTTTTTCTAACGGAACGGGTCCATTTTGCGCAACATATCCCGATAGGTGGGGAGGTTCCATGCCGACGATGACTTTGGTCAACTTGTAAGACTTGAGCAGATCTTGAATCCAACGACCGAACAGTTGAAAGCCCTCGTCATGGTTGCCGAACTCCAGCGGCGATCCCAGTGCAATTCCCCAATAGCTGACCGAACGAGCAACGTGAGCCTCCTGGGCAATATCTACACCGACAACCAAATGCAAAGAGCAAGTGTTTTCAATGAGTTGATTTTGCTTGTCCTGGGCCTTAGTGTGGTACTAAAAAAAGATAGTACTTGTAGGATATTGGTAAATTATTTAAATTATAAGTAGTTCAAGTATTAACCAAAAATGGTTGCTATGGAGGATAAACGCATATGAATCATCAAAAATATCAAAGAAGGAATACACCTGCTTTTACAGCTGTATCTTACTTCGCTTTTGCAGCAGGATTGTTTTTATTTGCAATTGGGGTTTATAACGCGGATTGGCAGCTTAATGTCAAAGGGTACTATATCCTTTGTGTGGTTCTCATAACGATGACCTGTATTGTGGTGCAGAAGGTTGCCCGAGACAACGCAGAAGACAAATTTTTGCAGCAAGATAACCCAAAGCATAAAATGCGTAATACGACAGCCTTTACTGGCATGTCATATATCGGTTTATTGATTGGCTATGCAATGTTCTTTATTGGACTATATAATGCGCCCTTTGAATTGAACGTCAAAGGATACTACATTGCCGTGGTTCTCCTTATCTCGTACAGCGCTATCGGTGTGCAGAAAGTTATCCGCGACAACGTTGAGGACAAAGAGATCCTTGGGGACCTGGAGTTTAATCGTAATCCTCAAGACACGATATAGTTAAGCTGCCTTTAAGGCATGAGTTCGGTACTGTACTGGGCTCATGCCTTTTAGTTTTGTCTTAATTCGTTTGTGATTATAGTAGTATCTATTTTTCTAGTTCCACTTTGAATGGTTCAATACTCTCAAATTCCTGTGTGTATAAGAATTCGGATTTTAAGATGTTAAGAAACCTTTCGATACAACGCAAAAGAGAACGTTCTTCTCTATCAAGCTAATGGAGTAGAGGTTCAATCAGATAAGCGACCCGGAAGCGAAGACTATCGCTTGGGGTGCGCAAACTCCGTCCTGTTAATTGCTCGCACTTGTCCAATCGGTAGATAACGGTATTTCGATGAACAAAAAGCTGTTTGGCGGTTTCAGCGATTTGGCAATGATTCTCATAAAAGACCATCAGTGTTCTCATCAGTTCTTTTCGTTCTTTTTCCTCCAGTCCTTTCAGATCTTGAAAGGTGTCCAAGTAAAATTTCTTCAACTCTCCTATGGGAACCATTCGTAATAAATCCGCCAATTCTTTAATGTGATTGAATTGGACAAACATCCTTTTCTTACTGAGATATCCGGTTTGCAGGGCATCGAACGCTTCTTTGTAGGTGACGGAAATATCCAAGAGCTTTTGCACGGGATTACCAACTCCGAAGGAGACGGCAATCTGAGTCCTCTTATAGATCTCATCGGCAATCTTTTTTAATAGCTCCGCCAGTTCCATTTCCGTTTCTTGAAGATAAGGCTCATTCGGATTATAGGAAAGGATGACAACAAACAGGTCGTTTTTCGTGAAAATGACAAAGGGCGTTCCATGATCCGTAAATCCTTTTTTAATTAATTGATAGAGTTCCTCGCGCTCCGTAAATCTGCTGTCTTCAAGCGAAGCGGGGTTTATGCCGTTTGATTCCGCCGGCGCGTCTTTTTTGGCTGCGATACACAAAGAGGTGCTGTGTTCGTTTAGACCGTATCTTTTTCCCCGATGAATCACTTCCTGTTCGGAGGTTACGAACCCTTCCACCAAATCCGAAAAAAATTCATTCTTGTACCTTCTTGAGCGTTCCTTTACCGCCTGCTGTTTCAGCATTTCGAAGCTGATCACGTTGGCCGCTTGCTCCATTGCCATGAAGGGATGTTTATTGGTTGGCGGATTGTCAATGAACGAAATCAGGAATCCTTGAGGCTGATAGGTTTGAATAGGGTGAACGGCTACGTTTCGGCATGGTGAATCGGCATCCGCCACCAAGGACAAAGATTGGGTGGAGCGGGTGGCCGGCAAGGCCGTTAATGCATGCTGGATGACGGGCAGCAACGCCATATAAGGTGCGCTTTGAAAATGTCGGGATGAAGAAATGAGCTCCAGTTTATGATTTAACAGCAGTGTAGGGGAATCCAGCAACTTGGAGAGCTCTTGCACAATCTCCGGAATGCTTTTTCCCTCCAGCACGATACTGGTGAAATGTCTGTGGCTTTCTAAAGCGTATCGCAGCTCGTCGGCACTTTTTTCGAGAATATAGCTGAGCGACTGGTTCATAATTTCTCCAAGAGAAAAATCCAGAGGAAGCTCAATGATGGGAAAGTTCAGCTTATTGGCGACTTCTACAACACGAATAGGGATTGCCGGTAAAAAGCGCTTCGTCTTGATCATGAGTCCGGCGCAGCCGACATTGGCCATATTGGAGACCAGAGATTCCAGTGCTTCCGGACGATCCTTTATGACATATGCTGTGGTTAGCAGCAGCTCCTGAGGTTTTAAAAAGTCGATAATATCCGGAGCGTCCATCATGTTGACAGAATAGACGATGCGGTTCAACCCCTCTTCCCCGGCGATTACTCTGGATGTGGACAAGCAGGGAATTTTCAGAAGATCCGCTAATATCATGGACAACCTCTCCTTCATTACATTATGCGTGATATAATTTAACAAAAATATATCACATAGGGCGGATTTTGTGCAATATGAACAAAGGGAATTTTAATTTTGTTTATTCTGTATGATGAATAAGTCAAATAAATTCATTATAATCTGTTATATAAACAAACAATATATGTGATATAAGGTCACGTTAAATGGTTGGAAGGAGAGAAAGAGAGTATGAATTCGCAAACGCAAACTGAGATATTAAAGAGGCCCTTTTACAAAGGACTTTTTTTTCAGATTATTGCATCGATCGTCGCGGGTATTTTAGTGGGCTATTTTTGGCCGACCATTGGCATTGCCCTGAAGCCGCTAGGCGATGGCTTCATCAAACTGATCAAAATGATCATTGCACCGCTTGTTTTTGGAGTTGTTGTCGTTGGTATTGCCAAGGTCGGTGACATAAAAGCGGTCGGAAGAATGGGAGGAAAAACGATCCTCTACTTCGAAATCGTAACGACCATCGCGCTGATCATAGGCATGGTAGTTGCAAACTTGATGAATCCCGGTGCAGGAATGAATGTCAATACCGCTACCCTATCAACGGATGCAGTCACCAAAGCGACCAAGGGCTCGCAGCTTCCCAGCACGACGGATTTCTTCCTGAATATGATCCCGGAAAGCGCCATCGGAGCGTTCGCAAACAATTCGATATTGCAAGTATTGCTAATATCTTGTTTGTGCGGTTTTGCAATCATCCATATTGGCGGACGGACGTCGGAGGTTCTGGTCGATTTCTTCGAACATGCCAACAAAGTCATGTTTCAAATTATGAGCTATATCATGAAGCTTACGGCGCTAGCGACATTCGGCGCATTGGCCTTCGCGGTCAGCCAGTACGGGATTAACACGCTCCTTTCATTCGGTAAACTGTTTATTGCCATGACCGTCGCATGTGTTGCCTTTCTCATTATATTAGCCATCATCATGCGGGCATACGTTGGTCTCAGTCTCTGGAAACTAATTCTCTACGTCCGCGAGGAGATTCTTCTCGCGTTCGCAACAGGTTCGACGGAAGCGGTCATGCCGCAGCTGATGAATAAGTTCGAGCACGCCGGCTGCAACCGCGCCGTTGTCGGACTGGTGGTGCCTACAGGATATTCGTTCAATCTGGACGGGGCCTCAATCTATTTATCGCTGGCACTGGTTTTTCTCGCCCAAGCGACCGGCACTCATTTGAGCATTGCCGAGCAGCTTGTGCTTCTGGGAGTTCTGCTGTTAACGTCCAAGGGGATGGCCGGAATACCGGGGTCCGCATTTGTTGCACTGTCAGCAACCGCGGCGGCAACAGGCTCCATACCAATGGCCGCAGTCGCCCTGATGCTTGCGCCTGACCGATTCATGGGAAATTATCGGACAACAGTCAATATTATTGGGTATGCTGTCGCCACCTTCGTCGTTGCGCGTTGGGAGGGCTTGCTTAATAAGCATCAGGCGGAAAACGTGCTTGACGGCAGACTTGCGTATGCTCTCGGCGAAACTAACCTTGCCGATGCAACTAAGAAGCAAGCGTTCTGACCCGGCATATCATGTGAAAAAAGAGGGGATGAAAACTCCCATGAAAGATTTTGGTTTCATTCACGAGCTGGTAGAACAATCCTTGTGTTAAGTATTACAGCAGATCGGTAAATGAGCCGGATCTGCTGTTTCGTTTGCAGTTATTGCAAATCCTGTACCATCTATCAGACGAACGTATCGTACAAGAAACCCGCACGCAGGCTGGCACAGCCGGAACAAAGTCCGCTCGACGTACGGCGGGATGCGGCAAAGCGTCTGCTTCGCGTTGTGGTCAAGCGGCATCCGAAGCTCGAGAAGAAGCTGCTGCCTGACCATGAAGGCTCGGTGAGCGAATAACTGAATCTTGTCAAACAGATCGTCGAGGACGAGCGACTGCTGTCGCACAAAGGGATGAAGTCAGCCATCGATCCTCTCCCAGCCGTAGTAGCATTATGGACGGATTCTAACCATTTTCATCATCTGAGGTGCGGCGCTGCATGTATGGCTAACGGGCATAAAATGGTGGACAACGGAAAATGACATGCAAGCCGGCAACGGCTGCATGTCATTTTTCTTTACAGAAAACGGGCTGCCAAGGTACCCGGCCCATTAAAGTCGTGGAAGAACGCTATCGTGGATTCCGCTTGCTATGGAGCATACATTCCAAGGGGATAACAGGGGGGGCATACGCGTTATGGTCATCGCCAGGCGTTAGGCAGCTGCCTCATCAGCAGTCTATCCATGCATGAAAATAGCGCCGATGACCAGAGAAGCCACAATCCCCCAGATCGGATTCAGCCCCAAATAGTGCACCGAAATAAAAAAAAGGGCTGCAATCAAAAAAGGCAGAAAAGAAAACATCCCGCTTCCTTTTTGAAAAGCAAACTTCGCAAAATCAAACGCCAACATGGCCAACATGACAAAAATGACCGGTTGAATCCCTTTGATCATACCCTTAATATAAATATTGCTCTGCAATTTATACATCACATTCACGAGCAAAACCATGAGCAGTGCGGTCGGCAGCACGACGGCTCCGACCGCAACAACAGCACCGCTCCATCCCGCAACCTTGAATCCGATATAGGCCGCAAGCTTGGTTGCGATAGGACCCGGAAGCGCATTGCCGAATGCAAGCGCTTGTCCGAATTCCTCGTTTCCCATCCAGCCAAACCGGTTCACCACTTCATTCTGGTACAAGGGAATAATCGACGGGCCTCCGCCATACCCCAGCATAGTCGATCTCCCAAAAGCGATAAATAAATCCAACAGCGTCTTGATCATCCTGCTCCTTCATTCCTTTCATTGCCGAACTTTACCAACCGATGGCAAGACCATCTCCTCGGGGATCGGCGGCGCCGTACATAACCCCGTTCGTATCGATACAGATTCCTTGGGCCTGGCCTACTATACCGTCCCAACCGGACACGAGTTCCACGCGATGCCCCCACTGCATGAGCTTCTCCGCGGCCGATTGCAAATTCCGGTTTTCCATTTTCAGCGAATCGCTCGCTTGACCCCAAGTCCGCCCATACACCCAACGCGGCAAAGCGATCGCTTCTTGAATCGTGCAGCCATAATCCAAAACACCGGTCAATATGGATAACTGTGTTTGCGGCTGCCCTTCGCCGCCCTGGGTTCCAAGTAATAAGTATGGCTTTTCCCCGCGCAGCACCATCCCCGGCATCAACGTATGAAAGGTGCGTTTGTTCGGAAGCAAGGCGTTGGGGTGCTCTGCATCCAGCGAAAAAAATGAACCTCTATTTTGCAAAATCACACCTGTACCCTCCGGAACGTAGGCCGACCCGAAATCATAGTATAAGCTTTGGATGAAAGAGACCGCGTTCCCCTCATCGTCCACGACAGCGGCATAAGCGGTATCCTGCCCCATGGGCGAAGATAGAAAAGGGCTGGCTTCCATGGGCGTTAATGATATTTGCTCGCTTAATTGCCTTGCGAAATCTTTTGACAACAGTTGGTCTACAGGAATATGCGCAAAATCCGGATCCGTCAAGTAACGATCCCGATATTGAAATGCCTTTTTGACGACCTCCACCATCAGGTGATAAAATGCGGCCGAATCTCGCGGAATGCCTGCCAGGTCAAAATGCTCCAATATATTCATCATGAGCAGCAGTGAAAATCCTTGGGAGTTCGGCGGCATTTGGTAAATCCGGTCGCCTTTGTACGTTGTCGACAATGGCTCGACCCAATCGCTTCGATGGGAGAGGAAATCTTCTTCAGTCAGAAGCCCCCCGTCAGCCCGAATGGCCAGGACCATAGCTTCCATGAACGGCCCTTTATAAAAAGCATCCCTTCCTTCCTTCATCAGAAGACGCAAGGTCGCCGCCAATTCGGATTGAACGAGACGCGAACCCTCGCTTTTTAATCGGCCTCCATCCATAAATACTTCCTTCAGAGTCTTATCCTCGCGGATCCATTGCTCGTCTTTACACATCCAGCGATACAGATCTCTGGAAACCGGAAAGCCTTGTTCGGCATATTGGACAGCCGGGGCAATAAGCTTATCCCAAGGCAGTCGGCCAAATCGGGTCCACACCTCCCACCAGGCATCGACCATACCGGGTACCGTTATGGCGCTCAGAACACCGCGATCGGGAATACGGGATAACCCTTTATCCTTAAACAGGGATGAAGAGACCTCCCGGCCGGAACGGCCGCTTCCGTTAAGACCGATGACCTTTCGATCTTTCGCCGAATACATTAAGAAAAAGCTATCGCCCCCGATTCCCGTCATGTGAGGATAGACTACGGCCAAGGTTGCGCTAACCGCAACCGCAGCGTCAAAAGCGTTCCCTCCCTCGCGCAGGACGAAGCTTCCGACGGTGCTGGCCATATAATGCGGGGAAGCGACCATACCTTGATGCCCCATCGGCATGATGTTATTCAACAGGAACCTCTCCTTCCCGATAAACCTGGAGTGCCGCCTGAACGCCTGCAGCTGCATGGATTGGCACACCGAAGCAGATCATGACGGCCTCTAAAGCGCCGAGCAGATGCAGCACATTTTTCTTTCTGCAGCTAAATCCCATCGTACCGATCCGCCATATTTTCCCCTTTAACGGGCCGAAAGAGCTGGCAATTTCAATTCCGAACTGCTCCAGCAGCATGGCTCTCACCGCTTCGCCATCGATACCTTCAGGAATCCGGATACAGGTAACCATAGGCAATTTGCATTTCGGGTCTCCGTACAGCTGCAGCCCCATGCTTTGAATTCCTGCCATTAAAGCCTTCTCGTTTAGTGCATGTCTCGCAAAACGAACTTCCAGGCCTTCTTCCAAAACAATTCTTAACCCTTCCCTGAGTGCGTAAAGCATGGATGTCGCTTCCGTATGGTGATTCAATCGGGCGGGGCTCCAATAATCCTGGAGCTGGCTCAAATCGAAATAATTGCTTCGAATCGCAGTTCCTGCCGAAAGGGTCTGGGACATCGGATCGCGTAACCCTTTCTCGATTGTTTTTCTTCGTAAAATTTTCGCTTCCGCACGGCTGTTATAGGTGAGCGGGGACATGCCCGAAGGCACGGAAAGACATTTTTGCGTTCCTCCGATGACCACATCAAGCCCCCAGGCGTCGGTCTCAACCGGTGTTCCCCCAATCGTGGCCACAGCATCAACGACCAGCAAAATATCGAGTTCCCTGCACACCTTACCAATGTCCGCAAGCGGCTGCATACGTCCCGTAGAGGTTTCACCGTGCACGATCGCAACGAGCTTCGGCTTTTCCCGGTGAATGGCCCGTATCACTTCTTCCGGATCGAATACGCTTCCCCATTCCGTTTCCAGAGTCGCTATTTCCGCGCCGCAGCGCTCGGCAATTTCCATAAGCAAATACCCGAATCGTCCGTAAATCGGTATAAGCACTTTATCCCCGGGTTCAATTAAACTGGTTAATGCCGCTTCAATTCCCGAGCGGGAGGTCCCGTCAACGGGATATGCCCACTGATTGGAGGTTTGAAACACCTGACGAAGCATCCCCATCGTCTCGTTCATTAAATCGGTGAATTCAGGATCAAATTGGCCCAGGATCGGAAAGGACATTGCTCTGAGAACCCTGGGGTCCACTTCCACAGGACCGGGTGTCATGATCGTACGCAGGGACGGGGACAAATCCTTATACATTTTCATATTTCCTCCTCCTTATAGCCCAGCAGATATAATAATTCGATCAACACGGCGGTGCCGACGGCCAAATCTGCGGGAGACGTGTATTCTTGTGGGGAATGGCTGATCCCCAAATGGCTTGGAACAAAAATAAGGGCCGACGGACAGATGTGTTGAAACATTTGAGCATCGTGTCCTGCGCCACTGGCCATGCTAAGGTGAGAAATATCATGGCTTTTGCAAATCCGCTCAATCTTTGCAGACAACTCTTTGTCCATGTTTACGGGCGAAGCATTCATCCATAAATGGGTTTGGACATGAAGCTCCTGCTCTTCAGCAATTTTTCTGAATTCCGTTAAAAACCGATGACAAAACGTTTCTAAAACGGTGGCATCCGGATGCCGTACATCTACTGTAAAAATGACCTTCTCCGGTATCACATTCGCAACATTGGGCTTGACCTCAAACCGGCCTACCGTCGCCACCAAAGGCGCTCCCTGTTCCCTTGCGGCATTCAGCAAATATTGAGTCATCCCGCTAGCTCCGCCCAAAGCATCCTTTCTCCACATCATAGGCGTAGTCCCGGCATGGTTCGCTTCTCCCGTTACTTCGATCGTGTAGCGTCTTTGTCCCACAATGGCCTCGACAATCCCGATATTCAAGTTATTTCTTTCCAGCACGATGCCTTGCTCCACATGAAGTTCAATAAACGCGCCGATATCTTGACGGCGGCTGTCCCGTAACGTACCGGAACCGAAGCCTGCAGCTTCCATCGCTTCGCGAAAAGAAATGCCGTTCTCATCGGTCAATAAGGCGATTTCTTCAACATGTCTGCGGCCCGTAATGCTCCCCGAGCCCCAGTAGGTCATCGGAAACCGGCTCCCTTCTTCTTCGCACAAGGAAACGACCTCCAGACTCCGCTTCGGCATGCCGAAATGTTGCTTCAAATATTTCAGGGCAATCACGCCTGCCGCAATACCGAAGGTGCCATCGTACATCCCGCCGTTTTTGACAGTATCCACATGCGAGCCCGTCATAATCGACGTCTTGTTCGTTTCCGTTCCCGGCAGTTTTCCAAACAGATTGCCTACCCAATCAAAGGAAGCCTCCAAACCTGCTTGTTCCATTGCAGCAGCTAAAGCAAGCTGGGCATCCCGCCAAGCTTCCGAGTACAACAGGCGCGTGACGCCCCCTTCTTCCTGCTTTCCAAAAGAACCCATCCAGAGCATGAATTCTTCGATTTCTTCAGTAATGCTTTCTATGATTTCGCATTTGTCATGCAGCGAGAATGTGACTTTACCCTCCATAACGGTTCCTCCCAGTGACCCTTGGCACAGCGCCACACGCGTTTGCCGGCCCGATCTTTAGTTTGGTGTAATGTTTCGTTACATCTCGTATTTTTTATCCAAATTATAAGGGTTGGGTCAAAGGAAAGTCATTGTTCAATATATCTAATAATGATATTTATTTTTGGCTATAATATCCTAATTCGGGAAAAGAGAAGTGGAAGCAAGCTAGAAGTAGATTCTGCATAACCCATTGTTGAGCACTTGGAGGATTTCGCAATCATTATGCGATTGAGAGGGATAAGTTAGTTTTGCAGGCCTAAAACTCTCAATAACTATGCAAAAAAAGCCTGATTTTATCAGGCTTTTTTCACGCTCATACGGTTTGTATCAAATTATGGGATAAAATAATCCGGATTCGAGAATTCGTTTTATGATAAAGGCATCCCCTTGTCATTAGAGGAAGCGGATGACGGCGATTCGGATGGTTTGGGCCGTGCTGCTGGCCGTCCTGTTAATTTCGGCTAGCGGAGTCTTGTACATGTTTAGTAAAGGAGAGGAAGTGAAAGTAATATCCGTTACACAGGCAGATCTGGTCCAATACGTCCAGGCAACCGGCAAGGTGAAGCCGAAAGATGAGCGTAAGTTTTATGCCCAGACAAATGGAAAACTGCTTCATGTATACATAAAGGCCGGGGATAAAGTAAGAGAGAAGCAAGTGCTTGCAGAGATTGATCCTTCCGATACCCAGTTCAAGCTGCAGCAGCTCGAACTTCAGCTCGAACAAGTGCAGGCTGATTGGAATAAAATGCAGGAAGGACCAAAGCCGGAGGAAGTGAAACTACTAGAAGAGAGCATTCATCAGGGAGAAATAAAATTAGCTATGATAACAAGGGAATGGAATAAATTGAGGAATGATTATGATACAGGTACAGCACTTAACACGCAATTACAGCAAAAAGAAGATGAAATGAAGCTGGCCCAATCTGCTTTAAATGCCGCCCAAAATAATCTTGCCTTAATACAACAAGGACCAAGCCTGATAGACAGAACTAAGTACGACGCGAAAGTAAAAGAGATTCAACTTCAACAGGAACAACTGGAAAAGGATCTTTTGAATATGCAGGTTGTATCCAATAGGAGTGGAACCGTTATAGATTTGACAGTACAGGAGGGTCAAATTGTAGAAAGGGGCAGGGAGCTGCTGACCTTAGCGGATCTTTCACAAATAGAGATCATATCCGATGTTAAGGAAGCACAAATATCTCAAATCTTTATGAATCAAGCAGCCGTTATTGAGGGCTCTGCTCTTGGTGAAGAGCAATACAAGGCACGCGTCATCAAAATGGCCCCTATTGCCAAGGCGTCTCAAGATAACCAGGGCAAAAAAGCTGTCGTCGCTGTCACATTGTCCTTGGACGAAAGCACCGCTAAGCTGCTTCCCGGATACAATGTGGATGTTAACTTTGTAAGCGGCCGAACTGAATCCGCTTTGCAAGTACCTTACGCCGCCGTGAAGCAAAACGACGACGGAACAAGCTATGTATGGACGGCACAAGGAACAAGGGCAGTCCGAACTCCTATTGAGACAGGCATCAAAAATGAGGCTTTTATCGAAGTGAAAAAGGGACTTGAAGCAGGTAGTCTGGTTATCGTAAATGTACCTGACTCGCTAAGAGATCAACAGAAAATTGCTGTGACTCCATAATTAGTCGTGTTTCTGCTATCCCGGTTGGAATAAGTTATATACAATAGGGTCTAGCCTGCCAGCCATGGCGGGCTTATTTGTTTTGCAAAATGAAAATGATACAGCTTTTATTTCTACCCTTATGATAAAAATTACTTATACTAAATCATAAAAACTAAATATTTGGATTATGATTATGCCCGTATTACACTTATAAGCAGATAAACTTATTCCTACTGTGGAGGTTAAAAATATGGCCGATGAAAATTTTTTAACTTACGATGTGGTTGTTGTAGGGGCAGGGAATGCCGCATTATGTGCCGGTATATCAGCTAAAGAAAATGGATCGAAAGTATTGATACTTGAAAAAGGGCCGATTCAAAAGCGGGGAGGTAATTCCTTTTTCACGGATGGTGCTATACGTACTGCCTATCGTGATCTGGAGGAACTGAGGGAGGTGCTTCCCGGAATAACGGATGAAGAAGCAGCGAGAATTTATATGCCTGTCTACAATGAAGAAGATTATTACAATGATTTGATGAGGGTAACAGAAGGAAAAAGTGATCCCCAATTAGCCAAACAACTAGTATCCCAATCCATGAAAGTGATTAAATGGCTGTACGAAAATGGAGTAATTTTCGAGCTTAACGAAAATCAATCTTTTGAGAAAGATGGCAAAACACACTTCTGGGGCGGCCTTCCGTTGAAAACCAAAAATAAAGGCGTGGGACTTGTTGCCCAATTGAACGAGCGCGTGGCAGAGCTCGGAATCGATGTGTGGTACGAATCACGTGCCATCAAGCTGGAGATGGAAAATCATCAAGTAACAGCCATTCAAATCGAACAACCGGAAGGCATTGTAACGGTGCGTACGGGTAGTGTTATTTTGGCCTGCGGCGGATTTGAGGCAAACCAAACGATGCGTTCCGAGCATCTTGGCTCCCAATGGGATGCAGCAATTGTCAGAGGCTCCGAATATAATACTGGAGACGGGCTTAAGATAGCGTTAGAAGCCGGAGCTCAGGCTTACGGCGACTGGTCTGGATGTCATTCGATCGGAACTGACCTTAACGCACCTAAAGTAGGAGATTTCACGAAGCCGGGAGACATCTTCAAAAAGTCCTCTTTTCCGCTAGGACTCATCTTTAATAATGAGGGGAATAGATTCGTGGATGAGGGCGCGGATTTTAGAAACTATACGTATGCGAAATATGGACGGGAAGTCTTAAAACAGCCGGGCCACATGGCCTATCAGATTTTCGATGCGCAGGTGCACCCCATGCTTCGCAAGGAGTATTTCCTAGAGGAAGCCACCTTCTTTAAAGCGGATAGCCTGGAACAATTAGCGGACCTTATTAAAATAGATAAGGAGCAATTCCTCCAAACGATCGAGGCATACAATCAAGCCGTGCAGGAAGGCGATTATAATCCTACAGTGAAGGACGGTAAAGGAACAAAGGGCATTACGCCCCCGAAATCTAATTGGGCGCTGCGTATGGACCAGGGACCTTTCTATGCGTTTCCCGTTACTTGCGGCATTACATTTACCTTTGGCGGTGTGCATGTGAATCCGACCGGCGAGGTGCTGGACAAAGAGGGTGCACCTATTTCCGGGCTCTATGCAGCAGGTGAAATGGTTGGCGGTTTATTCTATGAAAATTATCCCGGCGGATCCGGCCTGATGTCAGGTGCCGTTTTCGGCAAATTCGCGGGAGCCTCCGCAAGCCGTTATGTAAGGGGGAAAACGAAAGATATCGTTAACCAATAACGTTTTCAATAAAGATTTTTTTTCAATAAAGATAGTTCAACTGCCAGCGCAGTGAGGACTATTTTTATTTTATCCGCCAGTCAACGAAGGAGTGACGGGAAAGATGAAGGCCAAAGTGGTCTCGCTCGATAAAATTTCTGATCGCATGAAAAGTTTAATTCGAAGTAAGCTGCACGCCGATTTTGAAATCGTGTTTTGTGAAAATGACCGCGACGTGCACAACCATATTTCTTCGGCTAACGTACTCATTACTTTTACAAGAGGCATTTCTAAGGAATGGATGGAACAAGCCGAAACCTGCCGGTTTATTCAAAAATTAGGTGCCGGTGTAAACAACATTGATCTTGAAACCGCTTCGAACAGAGGGATTCCCGTAAGTATGACAAAGGGGGGAAATGCCCGGTCGGTGGCGGAACATGCCGTTGCTTTGATGATGATGGTCTTCAAGCAAATGAATATCGCCCATAACGAAATTGTAAACAAGGGCAGCTGGTTAAAGACAGAACTGCGGGATCGGTCCTATGAGCTGTCTCACAAAAAAGTGGGCTTGGTTGGTTTTGGTGCCATTGGAAAGGAGGTCGCTAAGCTATTGCAGGGGTTTGATTGTGATATTCGCTATTTCGATGTGTACCGTCTGACCGACGAACAGGAGTTACAGAATAACGTTCGTTATATGGAGCTGGACCAGCTTCTGGCTGAGTCCGATGTCGTCTCCCTGCATACGCCGCTAAATGAGCAGACGTACCATTTGATCAACGAACACAAACTTAAATTAATGAAGCCGGCATCCATTCTCATCAATACCTGCAGAGGCGGGATCGTGGATGAGGAGGCCTTGTATAGATGTTTACTCGACGAGCACATTCTCGGTGCCGGTCTCGATGTGTTCGAGCAGGAGCCGATAGAACGAGGACATCCTTTTACTACATTGACCAATATGGTGCTCACGCCGCACATCGGAGGGGGAACCGTGGAGGCGATGCATAACGTGCTGGATAAAGCGTGCCGCCATATCAATCATTTTCATCAGCACGGGTCATTTTACGATGAGAAGGATATCGTTAATCTATCAGCGCTAACTCTAAAGGATCAATGAAATGGGGGGAAAGCAATGGAGGCGATAGAGTACAAATAATCCGGGGAGTTGAAAAGTACCGATGATCTATCAAATTCCTTATGGAAAAGGATTACTGCATTTTGAGTTGGAAGTTCCTGTCGCTGAGCTGGCTGTGAAATCTTTGGCCCAAGTATTAGACGAAAGGGAAGAGGTTCGGAAAGCGGTCCGCAGCCCGATTGGAAGTGAGCGCTTGGCCGATCTTGCAGCAGGCAAAAAGAACGCAGTCATTGTGATCAATGACATTACAAGACCGACTCCAACTAAATTATTAGTGGAGGAAATTACAAAAGAGTTAAACGAAGGCGGGATCCCGGATACATCGATTACTTTGCTTGTTGCAACTGGGAACCATCGCCCGAACACGAATGAAGAACTCCAAGAGATGGTAGGGTATGAAAATTTCCAAAGATTTTTAATAGTCAATCACAACGCATCGGATCCTTCCCAACTGGTTTACCTCGGGCAAACAAGAAGAGGTTTGGACATCGAAGTCAACCGTTTGGTAGTAGAAGCGGATTTGACGATTATTACGGGAATTATCACTCCACATCAAACGGCTGGTTTTAGCGGCGGCAGAAAAAGTATCGTGCCGGGTGTAGCCGGCGTGACAAGCCTGCTGCAGCATCATTCTTTTCCAATACGTTCGGAAGAACCCGTTATGGGAATTACCGAAAACAACAGGTTTCATGAGGAAGCTGTCGAGGCCGCGAGAACCGTAGGCGTTGATTTCATCGTTAATGTTGTCAAAAATCATCGCGGGGAAATTGTAGCTACTGTTGCCGGTGATCTGGAAGAAGCTCATGAAGCCGGAGTAACGATTTGCAGACAGGCTTGGGAATTGGAAGTGCCTCATCTATATGACATTACCATTGTTTCTCCCGGAGGATATCCCAAAGATTTTGACATGCATCAATCGCAAAAAGCTCTCGCATCTGCTGAAATCATAACGAAACCCGGCGGCTCGATTATTTTGGTTGCTGAATGTCCGGATGGTATAGGATCGTTTGGGAAATTATTGATAGAGTCAAGAGATCCGCAGGAAGTGATCGATCGGTTTAAGCAGTCCGGCTTTGACAACCATAACCATTCTTCGAAAGCTTATATGTATGCCCGCGCCTTACTCAAGCATAATGTCTACTTTATATCGCATCATTTGGATCCGTCACAATTGAAAACTATGTTTTTCTATCCCTCGAAGTCTATCGAACAGGCATTTCAAAGTGCGAAAATGAAATGTTCCGCTCCACCGACTGTAGCCGTCCTGCCTTACGCAGTAGATTGTCTGTTAAAGGTAAGACAGTGAAACATGACATGTTAACATCGAATTTTTTTATATATAAACAAAGAATAAATGTATTTTTTTTATTCTCCACAGGGTGCTACCATAATTGTATGAACAAATTTACCCAATGGAGGTAAGGCTATGTACGATTTTGGCCAAATTCATAAAATTCCAGCCGTCATCATGAGGGGGGGAACCAGCAAAGGTTTGGTACTGAGAAATTCAGATCTTCCTTGGGATCCTGCATTGCGGGATGAAGTCATTATACGATTATACGGTACTCCTGACATTAATCAAATTGATGGGCTTGGCGGAGGTACGCCTCTGCAAAGCAAACTCGCGCTGGTCGGACGCCCCTCACATCCGGATGCGGATATTGATTATACATTTGGTCAAGTCAGCCTGAAGAGCAAAAGAATTGATTATAACGTAACTTGTGGGAATTTCGTTACTGCTGTAGGCTTGTATGCTGCAGAGGAGGGCTACGTGGAATTGAAGGAGCCCACCACTCACGTCCATATCTATAATACGAATACGAATAAAATCATAGTTGCGGAAATACCGGTCAAGAACGGGCAAATCCAATATGAGGGCGATTATGTAATTGACGGCGTTTCCGGAGCATCATCGAGAATCATGATCAACTTTTTGGACTCGGGCGGTGGATTTACCGGCAGAACTCTTCCCACTGGAAATCCAGTTGATCTAGTCCAACTTAAAGATGGGCGGGATTTTCAAGTCACGATTATTGACTGTGCGAATGTTGTGATTTTTGTTCGGGCGACAGATCTGGGGCTGAAGGGTATTGAGTCAGAAACAGAAATTAACGGTCATCCACACCTGCTGGACACATTGGAACACATTAGGGTGGAATGTGGACTATTAATTGGCGTTATAAAGGAGGAAGACCGGGCAGCAGTGTCCCCGTCGACTCATGCGCTTCCCAAAATAGCCTTAGTCTCCTCATCGAGTGAATATACCACAAATAAAAACAAGCTGATCCAGGAAACCGAAGTCGATATCGTATCCCGTTACATTTCGATGGGGTCGCTGCACAGGGCCTATGCGGTCAGTGGTGCGATGGCTCTCGCCACGGCTACCAAAATCCCTGATACGATTCCTAATCAATTATTTTCTTCGCCTAACCCGGAGGTAAAGATTGGCCATCCGTCCGGAATCCTAGAAGTGGAATCCGTTGTCGTACAAGACGGTAATAACTGGAGAGTGACAAGGGCCGCGAATGGACGGACGGCCAGAAGATTAATGGAGGGCTATGCCCATGTTCCAGCCGCACTGCTTCGAAGCTGGATGCCGGGGGATGCACAAGTAAAAGAAGGAATTTGTGAATAATTGTCTAAATGTTGAAATAATAGTAAATTTGCAGTGAAAGCCTAAAACTGGAAAAGGAAGTGATGAGGAACAGAGAAAGGAAAGCGCTATCATTCGGTTTGAATCTACTGCTTTGAAATGAAGAGCAGATCAAGCTATTTCCATCGCACAAAGGTGCCAAGAGGGAGGGAATGAACTTCGATGAATGCTGAAAATTATCCCGATGTGATCCGTCTATTACAAAATCATCGATCCGTACGTAAATTCATAAATAAAGAAATTGCTGAATCCGATTTGGAGCACATCATTAGGTCGGCCCAAGCAGCTTCCTCATCAAGCCACGGCCAATCTTATTCGATTATTAGGGTGACCGATCCTAAGAAGAGAAGTAAATTGTCAGTGTATGCCGGCAATCAAACTCACGTGAAAACCTGCGCTGAGTTCCTCGTTTTCTGTGCAGACTTATATCGGTTGGAACAGATCTCGCTTCTCAGCGGGGTGGATATGGCCGAATCGCTGGATACTACAGAGATGTTTCTGATTTCAACGATCGATGCCGCGCTCGCAGCGCAAAATACCGCTGTTTCCGCTGAAGCGCTTGGATTTGGGATTGTTTATACCGGAGGGCTGCGAAATTATCCCTATGAAGTAACGCAACTGTTGAACTTACCGAGGCGGGTTTACCCGGTTTTTGGGATGTGTATCGGCTATCCCGAGGAAATCCCGGAAAAAAAGCCCCGGCTTCCTTTGAAAGCGTTTTATTTTGAAAATGAGTATAAACGAATCGAAGATACGTCCCTACATATTCGAAAATATGACGAAGTGATGAAACAATATTATCTCAACAGGACCGAAGGCAGCCGATCTGAGACTTGGACAGAAACGCAAACCATGAAACGCAAGCCATCCCGAAGATTGTTCATGAAGTCCTTTTTAAAGGAACAAGGCTTTCTTCTTAGATGAGACTACCCATAACGACGGTTACCGGTATTTCTAATACATTTATGAGGTTAGGGAGGTAATTGGTTTGAAGAAAAAAATTCAAAAAGCGGTTTCTCCTATCTTTATTTTATTTCTGGTACTGGCACTTGCGGCCTGCGGTGCACAGAGATCGACCCATTCGACGGAAGTGATGTCGAAGGATACCGGTTCAGCCAATAAAGCGGATGATTACCCTCACAAAGCCATCAACTTGGTAGTTCCTTTCACAGCCGGGTCTCCCGGCGATGTGTTCTCCAGAACCTTTGGCAAGATTGCCGAGAAATACCTCGGACAATCCCTCGTTATCGTCAATAAAGAGGGCGGAAGCGGCGCAATCGGCGTAACGCATATGTTAGCGCAGCCGGCTGATGGTTACACCATTGTTTATCACTCTTCGACCTTTGCCTACACAATGGCAGCGGGCCAAGTCTCTCTTAAATCGAAGGATATCCTTCCCATCGCAACGATCAACGCGGATTATCAAACTGTGGCCGTAAAGAAAGACAGCCCATTTACAACATTTGAGGAGCTGGTGAAATTCGCCAAGGAAAATCCCGGTAAGCTGAAGTTTTCCGGCTCGACGGTTAAAGGAACCAATCATGTACTCGCTTTAAAAATATTCAAAGAGGCTGGAATTCAAGCGAGCTATATTCCTTATGACGGGGGAAACAAGTCGGTGCTTGCACTGTTAGGAGGAAATGTGGATGTCCTGGTAGGATCCAGTTCGGTTGTGAATGCGCAGGTCGATTCCGGTGACCTTCGTTTGTTAGCCGTGAGCAGCGGTGAGCGGGCTCCGAACCGTAAAGACGTTCCTACCTTGAAAGAGCTCGGTCTCACGAAAATCGCAGATGAAAATATATGGAGAGGTTTCTTCGGAAAGCCGGGCATTCCCAAAGAGAGACTGGAAAAATTGGAAAAGGCGTTTGAACAGGCCATGAAGGATCCGGAGTGGCAGGAATATCAGAAAAAAGAAAACCAAATCGACTTTTACAAGAACAGCGCCGATTTCGCCAAATACTTTGAACAATTTATGAAAGATGGGGAAGAAGTATTCAAAGGCTTGCCCAACTAATTGAAAGGGGGATTAGCACAGGCTGATTCCCCAACCATTACATGGCAACGGAGGCGTAGGGATGGGCTATAAATTAGCAACTTATATATCTTTGCTTTTTTTCATCGGCATTGGAGCGTTTTTTTTCATCTCCTCTCAAACATTGCCCAAGTCATCCAGCGGGCAAATCGGGCCGGCCTACTTTCCCGGCATAGTGAGTGTCCTTCTCATTCTGTGCTGTATCCTCAGCTTTTTTACGACAATGAAGAAAAATGACCAACACATCCCGCTGCCTAATCTTCGCTATATCATTTGGACGATAGTACTGTCCGCCTTATTTACAGCTGTTTGGGAATGGATGGGCTTGTTTTACATCGTATCGTTTGTTTTTCTTGCCATTCTCATATATTTGTACGATCAAGCCAAACCTTCTTTTATAAAAGTATGTAAAGCCATGGGTATTTCACTGCTAATGGTGCTGCTGGTGTATGGAACTTTTGAACTTCTATTGGGCATCACCTTCTAAAAACCGGGTATGGAGGTTCGTATATGGAGTTTTTTTCCTTTGATTTCTCCCTTCTGTTTACTTGGGGAAATATGTTCGCCATTATTTTTGGCGCCATATTCGGGTTATTTATCGGAGTTCTACCAGGACTCGGACCCACGGTTGGCATCGCTCTGCTATTACCGCTTACCTACAATATGGACCCGTTGGCTTCTATTCTCATGCTGGTATCCCTCTATCAATCCGCTGAATATGGGGGTTCCATTTCGTCTATTGTACTAGGCATACCGGGTAATGCCGCGGCTGTCGCGACAACACTTGACGGCAACGCCATGGCGAAACAAGGATTTCCAGGCAAGGCGTTAGGCTATTCTTTAACCTCATCCACCATCGGGGGATTATTCGGAACCTTAATATTGATGGTGCTGGCCATCCCTTTAACCAAACTGACCATCAAGTTTGCCGACCCGGAATTTTTCTTAATCGGGGTTTTAGGACTCGTATGCATTATCAGTTTAAGCTCGAAGGATGCGATGAAAAGCGCTGTGTCCGTACTGCTGGGGCTGCTTCTCGGCATGATCGGCATGGATGTCTTTACGGGATCTCAAAGATTTACAATGGGAAGCATGGATTTGATGGAAGGACTCTCGATGATTGCCATGCTGACGGGGATGTTCGCCATTTCGGAAGTATTGTCGATGTTGACAGATGATCTGAATAAGCGCTACGTAACAGACAACCAGAATTTGAAGACGAATTTAACATGGAAGGAGTATAAATCAGTCAATAAAAGTGTATGGAAGGGATCGATTATCGGAACTCTGGCGGGGATTATCCCGGGATTAGGAGCGGGTCCGGCTTCGTGGCTTGCCTACACGGATGCTAAAAGATCTTCGAAAAATCCGGAAAAATTCGGGAAGGGGGAACCGAATGGAATTGCCGCCCCTGAAGCAGCCAACAATGCGGTTGTGGGCGGAGCCTTAATTCCCTTATTAACGTTGGGGATTCCTGGGTCAGCCGCTACAGCCGTGATTTTATCCGCATTTATGATTCACGGCATTCAACCCGGCCCGCAGGTGTTTAAGAATGATCCCAATCTGATCTACGGGATTTTCTGGGGATTTCTGGTTGCGACGATTGCGATGTATTATTTGGGCAAATGGACTACGTCCTTGTGGGCTAGAACGTTAACCATTCCAAACTATATTTTGATTCCGATCATCCTTTTTGCAGCTTTGATCGGTGCTTTTGCCGCGAGGGGCTCCCTTTTTGATGTGTGGGTTACGATCATCGTCGGTGTGGTCAGCTTCTTTATTTTAAAGCTGGATTATTCTTTCCCCGCGTTCATATTGGCATTCGTGCTTGGCCCGATGCTGGAGAAAAGCTTAAGGCGCTCATTGATGTTATCTGATGGCAGTTACAGCATTTTTGTCTCCAGAGGGTACTCCATCGTCCTTGTAGGCTTGATAGCCCTTCTTGTAGGCAACATGCTTTTTCAATTTTTGAAAAAGAGATCTGTTAAAAAAGAAGACATTTCAATATAGAGGCGGGTGAACAGGAACATGGCAGCTCATTACCAAATGCTAATCAAGGGACGCTGGGTGGACAGCTCAACCAAGGAACGTTTCCCGTCGATCAATCCGTTCAATCAAGAAGTTTGGTCGGAGATTCCACAAGCTTCGGAAGAGGATGTGAACGAAGCGATCGAAGCGGCGCGTACAACGTTTGATACGTCCTGGAAACATGTAAACGGTTTAGAGAGAGCCCGATTGTTAATGAAATTCGCTGATCTATTAGACGAAGATGCGGAGCGAATGGCCGCACTGGAGACAACCGATAACGGCAAAGTGATTCGCGAAACAACAAATCAGATGCATTTTGCCGCTAGAAATTATCGTTTCTTCGCAGGTTACGCCGACAAATTATATGGCGAAGTCATTCCGCTCGATAATCCGTTGATGTTCGACTATACCCTAAGGGAAGCCGTCGGCGTAGTCGTTCTTATCACCTCGTGGAACTCGCCTATTGCCATATTGGCCAACAAGCTTGCGCCGGCCCTGGCTGCAGGGAACACGGTTGTGATTAAGCCCTCTGAGCACACAAGCGCCACTACATTAGAGCTGGGCAAGCTGATTCAAAAGGCCGGTTTTCCGGATGGTGTGGTGAATATCGTCACAGGGGACGGCAGGGTAGGAAATTACTTAACGCAGCACCCGGGCGTAAACAAGATCAGCTTTACCGGCGGGACGGAAACCGGTAAGCTCATTTCCCGCAATGCAAGCCAGAATTTGATTCCGGTAACCCTTGAACTCGGAGGGAAATCCCCTAATATCATTTTCGACGATGCGGATATTCATGCGGCTGTAATCGGAGCGGTAGCGGGCATCTATGGCGCAAGCGGCCAAACCTGCATTGCCGGATCGCGTCTGCTTGTACAGCACTCCGTTTACGATGAAGTGATTCAAAAGATTGTGGACAAAGCAAAAACGATTCGATTAGGCAATCCTATAGATCCGTTAACGGAAATGGGCCCAGCCGCGAATAAGCCTCAGTATGATCGGATTCTCGGGATGATCAGCAAGGGGAAAGACGAGGGAGCAAAATTAGTTTATGGAGGCCATGCAGTAACCGATCATGAGCTGAAGAACGGCTATTTTATTGCCCCCGCGATATTCATCGATGTTGATAATAAAAGTACGATTGCGCAGGAAGAAATTTTTGGACCCGTTCTGTCTGTTATTCCATTCACAGATCAAGACGAAGCTGTACAGATTGCCAATGACAGCAAGTATGGCTTGGCATCCGGGATATGGACGTCCAATGTGAAGCGGGTTCACCGGTTAGCCAGACAAATTCAGGCGGGAACCGTTTGGGTGAATACATATAGGACATCGGCAGCTCAAGCTCCGTTCGGAGGGGTAAAATTGAGCGGCCATGGGAGAGAAAGAGGCTGGCATGCGCTGTTGGAATACACACAGATCAAGAATATCATGTTGAATTTATCCGACGATACGCGGGATCCGTTCTCGATACAAATGTGAGCTCAGAATAGTGGAGAGGTGACGAGTTTGAAATTAGGAGAAGCGATTACCAGGAAATTAGGAAATTCAGGAATCAATACGGTGTTCGGCCTTCCTGGAGGGGGAAGCAGTTCCGATTTGCTATGTTATATGGGTGATCTTGATATGGAATTTGTACTGACTCAGAACGAAACTACAGCCGCCATTATGGCAAGTGTGTACGGCGAGGTCACCGGTAAGCCAGGCGTATGCCTTTCTGACCTCGGGCCGGGAGCCTTATCTATGTCAACGGGTATTGCGTACGCCTTATTGGACCGTGCGCCGTTAATCTCATTGAGTGACAGATATGGTCACGATAGCGTAGATTACGCGCTGCGGCAAAAGGTGTCCCACATTGAGGCTTTTAAACCGCTAACCAAGCTCGCCAGCAGCCTGTCGGTTTCCAATTGGAGCAGCATGTTAAATAGAGGATACACTGTCTCCATGACTCCCAAGAGAGGGCCTGTACACTTCGACGTTCCGAATGACATCATTAACAAGGATGTCGACGAAGACACCGGCAGCTTCTGCCGTGATGCTTATCGGCTGACGGCTGATGAGGCCAGCTTGAAAGCTGCGGCCGCTCTCATTAAAAAAGCTAAATTCCCCGTTGCTATTGTGGGTCTAAGCATTAATACAGGTAATGGGGAACAGTACGAACATTTAAAAGCGTTTATCGAACAATTTGGCATTCCAACATTTAAAACAGCTAAGGCTAAAGGGTCTTTAAGTGATTATCATGAACTGTCGCTAGGTGTATTCATGGGCGGAAGACTCGAGACTTCCATCATGGATAAATGTGATTTGATTGTTGGAATTGGTCTTGACCCTGTTGAACTGCTGCCTAAGAAATGGCGGTACACGCAGCCCGTTGTCTACATAAGCAATGATTCAAATGATCAAGAAATGTACCGTGCCGTTGTGGAAGCGGTGGGGGACATTGGAAATACCTTACATTCCATTCGTGAATATATGACGGACTGCAGTAATCAATGGAAGCTGGATGAAGTAGCCAGCTATCGTAATCTGGTAAGAGTGACCTTAGAGACATCGGGTCCTGCTCTCACCGCAGACAAGGTCATCATGATCACGCAGGAGGAACTGCCCAAGGATGTTTTGATGACCGCCGACGTTGGAGCCAGCAAGCTGCTGGTTATTGAATTGTGGGAGTCGATGAACCCGCAGTCCTTTTTTATCTCAAACGGATTGGCAACTATGGGCTTTGGGCTGCCTGCTGCAATGGCTCTGCAGCATGTTTATCCCAATAAGGTGGTCGCTTCTCTAACCGGTGATGGGGGATTCATGATGCGATTGCCGGAAATCGCCACCGCTGTGCAAAACAAATGGCCTGTGATTTCAATTATATTCTCCGACCGCAGGTTGAGCCTGATGGATGTTAAGCAGGTTAAGAAAGGCTACAGCAAGCCGTTTGGTACCGAGTTTGTGGCACCGGATTACGTCAAATTTGCCGAAAGTTTAGGAGCTAACGGGTGGAGCGCCGAGACGGAAGACGAGCTCAGATTGGCTATCCGTCAGGCACTTGCCTCCACTAACGGCATGCCTTCCATCATAGAAGCTAAGATTGATCCGTCGACCTATCACGAACAGTTTGAAGCGATTCGAGAACTATAGAGGTTAAAAGGGGATGAAAACTAGTGAGTGCTCAGGACGCTGTAAAAAAATTGGCCGTTTTAGGCGATTATGAAAAGGTCTTCCCTACTTCGCCTTATGCGAACCCATGTAGGGAGCGGGGGTTTGAAATCACGTTCTCACACGATCCGGTTACAGAAGCCGAAGCCGTGGAATTGATGCGGGAGGCCGATGTCGTTGTTCTCGTTCGAGAGAGGGTTCCCCTTCCTGACCATGTCTTGAAGCAACTGCCACGGCTGAAGGCCATCTCGCAGGCCGGTACCGGAGTGTCTCATATTGACCTGGATGCAGTGAACCAAAGAGGGATTCAAGTATTCACCTCGCCGGGCCTGTCCATTTCGTCTGTTGCGGAACTGACAATCGGTATGATGATCGCCTGTTCACGACATTTCCCGGTTCATCAGGCTCATTTAAAAGAAGGAAACTGGATCCAAACGCCGGGGTTTGAATTAAAAGGAAAGCGGCTTGGTCTGCTGGGCTTCGGCAAAATTGCCAAAGAGGTGGCGAAAATTGCCTCCGCCCTCGGTATGGAAGTGACAGCTTGGCGCCCGACGGGGATCAAGGGGGATGAAAATTCCTATGGAGTTCAGGTGTTAGAGCTCGATGAGCTCCTTGGAACTTCGGATGTGGTTTCCGTCCATCTCCGTCTCGTTCCTGCTTTAAAAGGTTTGTTGAATAGGGAGAGACTTCGCCAACTAAAGCAGGGAAGTATAGTTATCAATACTTCAAGAGGTGCCCTTGTCGATACCGAAGCGCTTGTTGGCTTATTAAAGTCAGGACATCTTCGAGGTGCGGGAATCGATACGTTTGAAGAAGAACCGCTGAAGTCTAATCCGTTTGCGGACTGCCCGAATGTTGTGCTGACCCCTCATATCGGTTATGTAACGTGGGACGTTCTTCAGCGCTTCGCGGACGAGTCGCTGAAGAATATCATTACCTTTAAAGATAACGGCATTTGAGAGGATACACCCGGCGCCGGCGCTTTATTACTCTATAGGATGTTCCGAAGCATCACCTAGAACATGGCATGATTCTTTCTTTATAAAATCTACAAAGGCTTTCACTACCGAAAGCTCCAATGTAATGTCGCGGTTAATCATCCAGGTTTTTCTAAGGATAGGCTTGTTGTCTGACGAATGTAAATTTATGGTGTGTAAAGAGTCGCGATCACTTAGAATGATGCCCGGTATGATCGCATAACCCATACCATGCTTAACAAGTTCTACACAAGTGTCTATTCGATCTACTTCCATAGTGATAAGCGGAGGCTGATTATAATGAGCTTGCCACCATTTGTAAATGGAGTCTTTTAAGTGCGAATCGGTTTTATAATTGATTCTCGGAAGATTGGGCAAATCTTGCAAATGGATTGGGTTCGTAGAAGCAATGCAAAGGGGCTCCTCATACAACAAATGTATTTGTTCATGCCAATTGTTCTCACCACGCACGATTCCAATATGCACTTCATCTCTGTATAAGAAATTTACAACCTCTGAACTCCAGCCTGTTTTGACGTGGATTTCAATTTCGGGATAAATCTCTAGAAATTGTTTTAATAAAATCGGCAGACGGTACCTGGCAAAGTTACTTGAAACGCCGAGCCGCAGCGTCCCTCGAACTTGATCGTTCATATTTTGGACCATTTCCTTGGTCTTTCGCAATTCAAGCAGCATCTTTTCAGCATATTCTACCATGCTCTCTCCTTGCGGGGTAAACTCAACCCCCTTTTTACCTCGCGAAACCATTTGGGCACCGAACTGTTTTTCAATATTTTGTATGCGGTACGTTAAAGCCGGTTGAGAGATGTAAAGGAGCTCTGCTGCTTTGGAGATGCTTTTTTTCTCATAAAGGGTTTTAATAATGAGCCAGTCTTTCTCGTCCATGAGTACCTCCGAATATAATAGATAAAAATTATCGAAATTTAAAATATCTCACAATCATACTTATAAATTGTACTACAGTTAAATTGGGAATAAAAGTAAATTAGCGCTCATTAAGGAAATTTATATAGATAGGAAGTCGGTGAGAAGCTTTTGGTGTTTTTTATAGTCTCGCTGCATGCTTCCTTCCTCGGGATTACCGCTGTTGAAATAAGTATTATTGTTGCTTGTTATGCGCTGCTGCCCGTTTTTGTCGCAGTACGAATGGGTAAATGGACCGATAAGTATGGGATACGAAGTATGTTAATGCTCGGCAACGGTGCGTATTTGGTTGCAGTGGTTATGGGTACGGCGCTTCCCAATTTTGTAACATTTGTACTGCAGCAGTCACTCATTGGCATAGCTATCTTCGAGGTGAAGTACTGGGACTTCGGATGACGGTAAACCGCGCATCTCAGTTCATGATTCCATTGGTTTTCGGCGGAATTGGAGGCTTGGCAGGCGTGTCCGCCGTATTTTGGGCGAGTGGGGCAGTGTTGGCATTTCTCGGATATGTAACGAGACCCCTGCCGATGGAAATATGCTGCCCATCCAAATCATTTATGGATAAGTTCAACCGGTGAAAGGACAGACGAATGATTACATTCGGCCTGTCCTTTTCTAATCCTACTATGTATGGCCTCGATTCCTTTCAACGTCTTATCAGGGCATACATCGCCCAGTATGTAGATATTGGAAATATTAGTATTTTTTGAAGAGAATCGATAAATTCATCGATAGCTTTTTGGATATACGGGAATTTCTCTATGTCTCCCGTCCTGTAGGCAAGATAAGTTCCATTTATTCACGGGATAAGGTAAAATGGTACGACGATAGCCAGATGGGAGTGGGAACAGTGGGTAATGATGAAATGATTTTAACGCGAGAGGGCTTGGCGAAATTAGAGGAGGAACTCCGCGAGCTTAAAACCGTCAAGCGTAAAGAATTAGCTGAGCGGCTGAAAGTAGCGATTAGTTACGGTGATCTCAAGGAAAACAGCGAATATCATTCGGCTAAGGATGATCAGGCATTTATGGAAACAAGGATCCTGACGCTTGAGCGCATGTTAAAAAAAGCCAAGGTAGTGGATGAGGCCAGCATGAGCTTGAACCACGTAAGCATAGGTTCTGTAGTGATCCTAAATGATATCGAATTCGCTGAGAAGATTGAATACCGTATTGTTGGTCCGGCTGAAGCCAATGTGGCGGATAACAAAATCTCATACGAAAGTCCGCTCGGGAAAGAGCTCCTGGGCAAAAAAGTAGGTGACATCATTAACGTGAACGCTCCGATGGGTATCCTGCAATATGAGCTGCTTGAAATTAAGGGGAGCTAAAAGCGGGAAGTGGTCAAAAATTGGCGTTAATAGGAAACGAGAGTATAATATAGTGACACGCGGGCTGCCGGTTTCTCGATCGGCAGCCTTGCTGTGCTGCCGGGCACATTCATGTTAATAAACAATAACACGCTATGCAACAATAGTCTCAAGATTACGTCATTAATACAGGGTTGGGTAAAAACATTTTATGGGAATGGATGATTTGCATGAAGTATGAAGACATGACTTTTGAAGAAATGAGAAATGATCTGATCAGGACGGCCAAAAGAGGATATTCCTTTCCGCTTGCCGGAGCACTATTCATGATTGTGGTGACTATTCTAGCTCAATTTTTAGAAGAAGACATTTTAAAAATGGTTTGGTTGTTTGGCATGGGGAGTATATTTCCACTAGGCGTATTGCTTGGTAAAATGCTTGGTTTTGATGTCATGTGTAAAAGTCCTCTTGGAGTGTTGGGTGGACTGGTTGGCGGGATTCAAGGATTATTCTTGCCTGTCTGGATATTTGCATACGTGCATAACCCCGAATATTTGCCATTCTTTATCGGTGTGTTGGGCGGTGCTCATTTCCTGCCGTATTTCTTGATTTATCGTAGTAAAGCCTACTTATTCATGGCCGTAGCTACCGTCATCGTTTCGGTTATATTTGGTGCCATATTTGTTGAAAATTCATATTTTACAACGCCAATAGCGATCGCATGCGTCTATTTCATTTCTTTTTTTTGGATTCAAAATGAAAACCGGAGGGACCATATATAAAGGGTATGGCTTGATGACACAAACGGCCGCCGGCTTCAAAGCCAAGCGGCCGTGCTGATGTATTCGGTCATCACACCGCACCTTACTTAATTTCTTCCAGAAATTCCTCCAGATTGTCCCAAGTCGAGGCTATACCTTCGAGCATTCCCATATCCATTACGGTCTTGAGTGCGTCGGCCGATGCGTATTGAGCGTGGCTGATCAGTTTCGTCTTGCCTTCATGTTCGACGAAGGTCATCGTGACCAGCGTCTCCGGCATTCCCTCAACTATATTGCCTTCCGCATCGGAGAACGAGTCGACGTAGACAATCCGCTCTGGCTCTACAATTTCGTGGTAGACTGCTTTGCCCCAAGATTCCTGGCCGTAATATTCCTGGCTCTCGTCTGTGCACTTCATACAGAAATGCCATACCCCGCCCGGACGGAAGTCGATGTTGCAAACCGTAAGCGGCCAGCCTTTCGGTCCAAACCAGCGTTTTAAGTGTTCAGCTTCCGAAAAAGCCTTAAACACGAGCTCACGCGGCGCATCGAATACGCGCTCCAGTACCAGAACATGATCTTCTACTTTCGATATCATTTTATTTGTCGTCAATTCATTTTCCTCCTAAATAATGAATTATGCAGTTGCACAATTGCTCCCAGCTGCGCTACAAAGCCGTATCCCCGTTATTACTTTCCTTGCAATTCACGTAAATAATCGTCCAAGCGGTCGAATCTATCCTCCCATAGGGTTCGAAAGGAATCAATCCACTCATCCAGTTCTAAGAAGGGCTGTGGCTGCAGTTTATAGATGCGGCGATTCGCGCTTGGATGCACCTCAACGAGCCCGGAATCACCAAGTACACGTAGATGTTTAGATACCTGCGGCTGACGGAGCCCGAGTCGTTCGGCTATTTCTCCTACAGTGAGTGGACCGTCACGCAAAAGCTCGACGATGTGTAATCGGTTGGGCTCGGCAAGTGCACTCAATGTTGTCATGTTCACGCCCATATAACGTATCTCCTTTCCATTTGAATATACACTTATAGGAATATTCCCGTCAAGGAATATTTAAAATGAACGTCACCCCCAGATATTGAATGGAAATCCGAATCGGTCCCAATTATACAGGAGGGAATCTTGATTATAACGTTTGTCCACTGTCCACTGTAATGATTTGACCTGTCATTGCTTCTTGTTCCAAGGCTGCGCAGATAAATTTAGCGATATCTTCAGGTGTTGAAACTCGCTGCAGCAGAAGATTAGGAGCCAGCCTCTTCATTTGTTCCTCCCTTCCAGCCCACCATCTTGTCGCGACGGCTCCTGGAACAACACAGTTGACTCTAATATCCGGAGCTAAGGCGCGTGCTAACGATTTCGTAAGACCGTGAACTGCCGCTTTGGATACGGCGTATGGAAGAGAGGATCCTAATCCTGTTTGTCCGGCTATACTGCCGAGATTGACTATCGCTCCTTGTTTATTCATTTTCATGAAAGGGGCTGCAGCTCGCGCGCAGTGATACATTCCTTTGACATTAACATCATAAAGCTCGTCCCATACTTCTTCCGTAGCCGCTTCCATATCATCAAACGGGATATGCCGTGTAATGCTGGCATTATTCACAAGCAAATCAATTCTCCCAAATTGCTGCACCAATTTATCAACCATTTCCCTTACTTCCTTGTCTTGAGAAACGTCGGCTTGTATGGCTATTGCGCACCCACCTTTTATATTGATGATTTGTGCTGTTTCTTCCGCATCGGCTTTAGAGCGCGAATAGTTCACGGCGACGGTTGCCCCCCGCTCAGCAAGCGCGAGACAAGTAGCGCGGCCAATCCCTGTACCACCGCCGGTAACAAGAGCCACTTTGTTTTTTAAATTCATATGTAGTCATCTCCTTTTGCTACACTCTGATGTAAATGATTGTATATTGCCATTTCGAATTTGTATAATTGAATAAATTGATCGATAGGTTCAAAAAAAATGAACTCGGAGCCAGGAGAACTACGATGGATCTTAAAACATTAAAAACCTTTCAAATGATTGTGAAGTACGGTAGTTTTATCCGTGCAGCTGATGCAATGAATTATGTACAATCTACCGTCACGATGCAAATCCAAAAGCTTGAATCCGAATTGGGCGTTCAGCTTATCGAACGCGGAAAAAAGATCCGGTTAACAGAAGCCGGAAGACTGTTCTACGACCAGAGTTTGCAAATTGTAAAGAATATGGAACAATTACAAATGAACTTGTCGGATTTACAATTAGGCGAAAGGGGGAATATCCGTTTAGGGGTGACGGAGCCAACTGCCAGTTATCGATTACCTGGTATCTTAGAGAGATTTTTATCACAATTTCCGAAAATTCGTATCTCTCTGGACTTTGCAAACACGCCAACATTGAGCGAGCGGCTTCTCAAAGGGGATGTTGATTTGGCTCTTTGTTCGGCACCGGATCTGGGTTCCGATCTCTATTTTGAACCCTTATTTAAGGAAGAGTTTGTGGTCTTGATGCCGGAGAACCATCCACTTGCCCAAAAAGCGGTTATTACGCCGGATGATATTCGGGGACATCGTCTGCTCATCACGTCAGAAACCTGTCCGTACCGCAGAAAACTTGAGATGGTACTGCAGGAATCAGGGAACGTTCCAATAGACACGATGGAGATTGGCAGTATGACAGCTTTGAAATATTATGTCGAAAGCGGACTAGGTATTGCCCTTGTGCCAGAGATTGTTTTGAAACCGGTTCCTACAGGAACTACGATACGGGCTATGAGCGGCAGTCTTATATACATGACTTTCGGCATTCTTTCCAAGCCATCGGAATATCCGTTGAAACTGGCAAGCTCAAAGCTTTACCAATTTCTCAAGCAAGAACTTCTTGAATAATCCCCCAATGGACTCATACGGTGAACCCTAGCACAAGTCATTGAGTTAACGGTTAACGATAGTCCAATACCGAGAGGGCTGCCACGCGGCAGCCCTTCACTAGCATCATAAGATTGTTCAAATCACTCCACGTACGCTCATCATTAGCGTAGACATTGCTAAGTTCGCGCATGTCGCTCGTGTGCAAGATTTCAGAGGATTAGAGTTTTTAAGGATTGGGAAGGGAAAGCAGCATTGCAATTGCTAAAGCTCAATATGTTACCTCATGAGCTGGTAGTGTTCTCTGATGAAGCGATACAAACGCATCTTAGGAAGGCCGTAAAACGAGCTGTCGGCTTGAGCAAGGTGAGAGAGTTAAAGCATGTCGCAAGCCTCTCCATTGCAATTCGTCAGGGCTCAGATATGGCTAAATTAGAGCTCAGCACATTATTAGATAAGTACGAACTATTTCAACAGAGGTTAGAAGACCTCAAGAAGGAAACAAAATGAAAATACCTACTACATTAAAACATAAACCTGTTGTCGTTTCTGAAAACTATGATCAGGTTGACGGCCGATTCGCCGGGAATACGGATGCGAAAGGTCTTTCCTTGGGATTAGCTCAGTGGAACGATAGGGGAAAGGTCGATATTTCTGCGAAAGTATGGAGATACACGGGGGAAAAATGGTCGCGGCAATCCGAGGAACTCCCACTCCATCGCGTTCTTGATTTGTCTATTCTGATTTGCCGATCCTTAGCGTATTTCCGCGAAGCCTACAGGTACGAGCATTTATATGATCCACAAAATCCTGTCATAGACCGGGTTGGTCTGCAGGGGGATGCCATGACTGTAGCAGTATGTACAGAGAATGATAAAATTCACGAAGATATCAAACTGTTCAGTCAAGCACTGAGTGATGATGATGAGTTGATCGGGGAAAGGCTGCGCACATTATCAAGAATGTTAAAGGATATGGGATATTAAGGAGAGAATTACATGGATAAGAATAAGCGTAAGGAACTTCTGGAAGTATACACAAGCAGCTTAAGACCTACATGGGTGTAATACAAATAACAAATAAGGTCAACGGCAAAATTTATGTAGATAGCTATCCCAACCTAAAAAACAAATGGGTGACCATTAAAGGTCAATTGGAAATGGGGAGGTTCGCAAACTCCCAGTTACAAAAAGATTGGAAGGAACTAGGGGCAGAAGCTTTCACCTACGAGGAGTTGGAGAAAAAGGAAGCCGACGAAGTTATCGACATGCGCTGGGAACTTAAGCAAATGGAAAAGCCGTGGCTGGAGAAATTGCAGCCCTACGGGGACAGAGGATACAATAAGTTGTCAAGAAAATGATAAACGCTAACAGAGTACCCATTTTTTATTAATGACCTATCATCGAAAGGAGAGTGTTTCTATGAAGTTTTCTCCTAGGAGAGATCTCTGGCTATCAATCGTGATTTGGTCGAGTATCCTTGTGCTGCTTATCAGTGGTCTATCTCCTTTTTTCAAAGAAGGAGCGGGAATCATTGGTGGAACTTTAATCTTTCTTCTCTGCTATTCAATGGCTGGCTTTTTAGCCTGGCTATGGACTGCGACATACTACGTGCTAAATGAAAGTGACTTGTTTATTCGGACTGGACCGGTAACCCAATCTATTCCTTTCGAGAGTATCGCCAAAGTAAAGCCGATTCGATCGTGGATGGCAAGTGCGGCTACCTCTAGCCGCAGAATTGAAATTAATTATGGCAGCTATGATTATATCCATATATCACCCCTAGATGAAGAAGCTTTTTTGACGGAGTTAAAGAAGCGATGTCCTCATTTGCACATGGAGACACGTTAAGCCTTCTGTGCTGAATAGCAGGCTGTCATGTTAATAACGAAAAAGAATGGATGGCCTACGGAAATTCAATGGTAAAGACTTGATCTCTACGATATCATTCGTACACTTTGTAGATTCTGATCTCGATAAAGATTTGCTGACGATTATTGCGGAAAACGTTAGCACAATAAATGCCGGCGGCTGAAGCTGCCGGCAATTTAAATATACACCCATGTTTGTGTCGCGGCGCTGTGATACAAACTTCATTCGATCCCAAAACCGGACAATCCAAGGAAGTCAATATGGTCTTGGATCATGCCCGAAATGGGGGGATGAAATACGTAGTCGAAGAAGAAGAGAAGAATAACCGGAAGAATAGCCACTGACGAATAGATAGAAAGCGCATGCTCCCACAGGGGCTTTCCCCTTAACGACACGCGCTTTCTTACATTATTATTAACTACTATTCGTCAATACGTGCTCGACAGGTTTCAGGACTAGTTTGCGTTCTAAGCTGCTGTTATAACTGTGGACTCCAATTTTGTTTCTGTATGACTAGTTCCATTATCCATGCTCTTCCTCCTTTCGCTTGTACAGGCTGATAGGCTTCGTTGCCGCAAAAATAATAATCGACTTCCATTACCTCAGTTTAGTAAAATAAATAGTATAGCCTCTAAAAGCTGAACGAACAGATACGAGAGCTCAATAAAGCTCTGGAGAAGGCTGCCGACAGCAATGGATCGGCAGCCTTCTCCGCTAACGGGCAGCTTAGTAGAGTAATGGTTATCGGATTTGGATTGACAATATCAATGTATGTTATCATGAAATTAAACGATGAAAAAATTAAAAGCTAAGCTTATACTTGGAGGGAATACTCATTAATAACGTCGTCCGGAATGATGCAATGACCATGTTGAAGAAAACGAGCCGTACTTTTTATATTCCGATAAGTCAATTGGATTTAGGATTAAGGGAGGCTGTAACATCTGCCTATCTGTGTATGCGGGCTATAGATGAAATCGAGGATCATGATGAACTCACAGACCCATTGAAAGTGGAACTATTACTCGGGATACACGAGGCATTCCAATCCCCGCATATTATCGAAGCAACACAAAAAATACTATCGCCGTATGAGGCCGTATTACCGGCAGTTACCAGGCAACTCGATGAGTGGGCGATGCTATGTCCGACCTCCGGAGCCCCAATCGTATATCGTTACATCGCAAAGATGTCGTTACAAATGGCCGAATGGGTTCAGAACGGGTGGAGCATTCATACGGAAGAGGATTTGGACCGCTATACCTATAGTGTAGCTGGTATGGTTGGAGAAATGTTATCTGAACTATGGTTGTGGCATGACGGGACGCAATCCGATCTAACGAAGGCGGTTGCCTTCGGAAGAGGACTGCAGGCAGTCAATATCCTCCGAAATCGAGAGGAAGATCTTAAACGTGGCGTTGACTTCTTTCCTGACGGCTGGGGATTCAAGGAGATGCAGCAATACACACGTCGCAATTTACAACTTGCCGACTCTTATATCGCAGATCTGAAGGAAGGTCCGGCGTTGAAATTTTGCAAGATACCATTAGCGCTAGCTCATGCTACGGTAAACCTCATCGCTGTCGGAGGAAACAAATTAACGAGAGATGCGGTTCTAAAAATTGTGAGTCGTGTGACTGGATAACCGATTGTCCATATGTAGACGTAAATAAGAAGGGGCTGTCCCCAAACTCTGGCTGGCCTAATAATACGAAAAAACAAACGCATAAGCAGTTGCACTTTGGAAGAAAACAGCAAGGCGAGCGCAAACGGGGCTCCCATCAACGTTCAGGGGCATGGATACTCTCAGTAGCCTGATCGTGGATTTCTTTTTTCAATCCGTGTAATCCTCTCAGCAATTTCGTCAAGGTTGTGGAGGTATTCCTGAAAAACGACGTGTATTGCAAAAGAGAGCCCATCTAAGTCAGACACGATGTTTAGTTGCCCAATTCCGAATTCCTTGCGGAGAATGTAAACCACTCCGAAGTAAGAATTTTGCTATGCGTTGAACTGGGGGGATTTTCATGTTCAGTCCCTATGAATTTTTCATTTTATCTATAGTCTCATTTGTAGACCATGAAGCACTGGCAATCATACGAAAATTTATTTTTGCGGCCTTATCCCCATCCAAGTCGTTTATTTTTGCGGAAGCTGTGGCATCGTGAACCACTGCCACTTCAAATCCCTGTTCGATGAGTTCGCGCATATGAGATTCAATGCACAGATTCCCTGACATACCTGCAAGAATGACGCGGGTAATTCCCTGTTTTCGCAGCTGCAAAACCAAGTCATTGGCTTCGGGTCCGAAAATTTTATGCGGACTTGTGATGACGGTTTGGCCATCTTCAATATAGGGCTTATATTTATCCAGAAAGTCGGCACCAGAACCTTTAAAGCCTTCAAGCGATAATGGGCCTTTTCGTTGATACATGTGGATACCGTGCATCAAATGTTCCATAGCTCCCCCAAACATCCATTTTTGGTCATAGGGATAATAGTAATGAGGGGACACAAACACTTTAAACTTGTTTTCCTTTGCTGTTTTTAATAATAATTCAATGTTCTCAATCGTATGATTTTCAGCAACGCTGTCTTTTACTAAATTCCAGGCTACACCTTTTGGGCTTAAAAAGTCATTTTGCGGATCTGTGAGCACCAAAGCGGTATTGGTTTGAGTCACTTTCATTCCCGGTGATGGAAGTGGTGCGGTTTGCGCTGCTGCAACATTTGGATGAAAACCATAAAGATCAACATTGACAAATAACGAAAACACAAAGAAACACGGTACAATTTTTCTCATGAGGATCTCCTTTCATTGATACACGTACATATTATGTGCTTTATTCAATGGTTTATCCAAGATTCAACAGGGGACAGAGGTTGATGGGAAAACAACTCATTTTGTTCACGAACGGGAATCGAGAGCACCAGAACGGTGCTTCGGTTCCCGTTCCTTCTTTCTCAACTAAAGGGCAGTTATCGGCAGGGAAGTACACGATCAGAGGAAACCGGGAGGCGGCTTTGAAACTTTTGAGGCTCATGCTGCGTTAACCTTTCAAAGGAGCTGAGAAGCATGAGAAAACGGAAAGGGTTTCTTATTCTCGCTTTGCTTTGCATGGCGATGCTAGTGGCAGCATGCGGTCAGGAAAGCGGTTCTGCGGACCCCGCAGCGAATCAGGTATCCGAACAGGAGACGCCAGCGGTCAAGGTAGTTGACAAGGGGAGCATCATACAAAAGGAAGGGAGCCGTTGGTTAATCACAGCCTATGTTGAAAAAAACGGCGCCCCCTATATCGATGCCTTCTGGTTTACCGTAAACGAGCGGACGGTGCTCCAGAACAGCGGCGGCCGTAACGTTTCGCCTGAGAGTATGCCGGTCGGCGCACAAGTGGAAGCGTGGCATGCAGGGGCAGTCAAAGAATCGTACCCGGCACAGACCGTTGCCGTCAAAATCATCATGCATGATCATACGAAGGAGGTGCCCGAAGGCATGATCGGTCAAACGGACGCCGTGCAAGCCGCCCTGCAATCGCAAACCGGGCCGACCGCCGCATGGGCTGTCAAAACCGCCTCGCTGGATGCGGAGAACGGCTACTGGAACGTAGAACTCGTCCAACACGAAACCGTCGATCAACCAGTCACTATACAAATTGACGCCCGCTCCGGCCAAACCGTCCCGATTCCTGTGGCGGCAAACGATGCCTTCCGCGTATTTTCGCCCCTGCCGGGGACAAAAGTCGGCCCCACCTTCACGGTCGAAGGCGAAGCCCGCGTATTCGAAGCCGCATTTAGCTGGACGTTGGAAGACGGACACACTATTTTAGCCGAAGGGCACGAAATGGCCGAAGAGGGCGCCCCGGCATGGGGCCGTTTCCACTTCGACGTCAGCTATGAGAAAGCTTCGCAGCCCAACATGATGTTAATCCTGTACATTCACAGCGCCAAAGACGGAGGCGCCGGGCATGAGTTGATCGTTCCTTTGAAAGTTCCCGAGGAGCGCATCAATTATACGGTTGAGTGATAGTAACTGAGATCGATAAATCGGCAAATTGACGGAAGTGGGCCGGACCCGGGGAGCACATTCCAGAAGCAACGGGTCGGAACATAGCATGGGGAGGAGGGTGCTGAACCCTCCTCTTTTGCCGTCTCGAATGGGAGGCTGGTTAGGGAGAAGAGTCTCATGCTTCTGTTCGCAAAAAAAAGCTTGTCTTACCACTAACGGTCAGACAAGCTTTCGAGGAATACCGTTTAAAACACCTTCGTTGTCCAGGATTCACAGTTCCATGTATCTGTAACGACATCGCGATAAAATTCCGGTTCGTGGGAGATCAGCAGGATGCTGCCTTTGTACGCCTTAAGGGCACGCTTCAGCTCATCCTTGGCATCCACATCCAAATGGTTGGTCGGCTCATCGAGCACGAGCAGGTTCGTTTCGCGGTTGATCAGCTTGCAGAGGCGCACCTTCGCCTTCTCGCCGCCGCTAAGCACGGCAATTTTGCTCTCGATATGCTTGGTCGTGAGCCCGCACTTGGCCAGCGCCGCGCGCACTTCGAACTGCGAGAAAGAAGGGAATTCGTTCCATACTTCCTCGATACATGTGTTATAGTTGGCATCCTTCGTTTCCTGCTCGAAGTAACCAATGTTCAGGTTCTCTCCGAGCTGAACGGAGCCGGACAAAGCCTTGATTTCGCCTAAGATACTCCTCAGCAGCGTCGTTTTACCGATCCCGTTCGCACCCACAAGCGCGATCTTCTGACCGCGTTCCATACGGAGGTTAAGCGGCCTTGACAAGGGACTATCATAACCGATGACGAGATCCTTGGCTTCGAAAATCAGCTTGCCGGACGTTCTCGCTTCCTTGAAGTTGAACTGTGGCTTCGGTTTTTCCTTAGCGAGCTCGATAACTTCCATCTTGTCGAGCTTCTTTTGTCTGGACATCGCCATATTCCGCGTCGCGACACTCGCTTTGTTCCGGGCCACGAAGTCTTTCAAATCGGCAATCTCCTGCTGTTGGCGCTTATAGGCGGATTCCAGCTGTTGCTTTTTCATTTCATAGACCTGCTGGAAGTGGTCGTAATCGCCAACATAGCGGTTTAGCTCCTGGTTCTCCATATGATAGATCAGGTTGATGACGCTGTTAAGGAACGGAATGTCGTGTGAAATTAGAATGAATGCATTCTCGTACTCTTGCAGGTAGCGCTTCAACCAATCGATATGCTGTTCATCGAGATAGTTCGTCGGCTCGTCGAGGAGCAGGATGTCCGGCTTTTCGAGCAGCAGCTTCGCCAGCAATACCTTCGTCCGTTGACCGCCGCTAAGGTCGTTGACGTCCTTATCCAGTCCGATATCGGTAAGTCCCAGTCCGCGGGCGGTTTCTTCAATTTTGGCGTCGATCATGTAAAAATCCTGATTCGTCAACGTATCCTGAATCGTTCCGACATCCTCGAGCAGCTGCTCAAGCTCCTCCGGAGATACCTCGCCCATCTTGGCGTACATGTCGTTCATCTCTTGTTCCATATCAAACAAGTATTGGAAGGCTCCCTTTAGGACGTCGCGGATCGTCATGCCCTTACTGAGCACCGCATGCTGATCGAGATATCCAACGCGCATGCGCTTGGACCATTCGATCTTCCCGTCATCCGGCTGGAGCTTGCCCGTAATGATGTTCATGAAGGTGGATTTGCCTTCGCCGTTGGCGCCGATAAGTCCGATGTGCTCGCCCTTGAGCAGGCGGAAGGATACATCGTTGAAGATGGCGCGGTCTCCAAAGCCATGGCTTAGTCTTTCTACGTTTAATATGCTCATGAATGACACCTTTTCCTTTAAACTTTATTATCGCTTTATTATAAGCGTTAAGGTGCGGATAACTCAATGTGGGAGACGATGTAAAAACCTTAATATAAAGAGTCTATTTCGTGTTACGCAAGCGAGTTTTACCAAGATAATTTTTTACGTAAAAAAATGAATAATGAACATAGTTGGAACTGAATATCATGTTATCGATTATGTTTTTTACGTAAAAAACGTTGGAATGATCAAAATAAATAGAAAAACAACCTAATAAGAAGAGGAAAAATATAAATTTCTTTAAATTACGCGGAAAAAATTGCGTAAATTATATAGACGAACAAGTATGTTTTATGGTATAAAAGACATATGAACTCGTTTATTTGCGCAAATTACCTATGATTACCCTTAAATGTTAGGAAATGAGGTGTGTTGAGAGTCGAAGCTGAATAATTGATACGATTTTTTACGTAAATAATAAAATTGGTGAGTGACGATGAAGATAAAAGACATCGCAGCAAAAGCAGGAGTTTCGGTCGCCACAGTATCGCATGTGGTCAACAAAACAAGATATGTAAGTGCAGAATTAACGGAACGAGTGCTGGCTGTCATAAACGAATCGGAAGGTCAGCCTAACTTTGTATTACGAAATATGAAAGCCCTTCATTCAGATGTGATTTTATGTCTGGTGGAGAATGTAGAGGATTATTTTTACGTCAATATCATTAAAGGGATAAAAAGCAAGGCGGTTGAGTTCGGCTATCATGTGGTGATATTAAACTCGCAGAACAAAGGTTCGATACGTGATTATATAAGGCTGGAGAAACCTTGCGGCATCATCCTGGTACCTGACAAGAACAGTAATGAAGATGTATTCAAGATGAGGGAATTGAGCACGCCGGCCGTATTCATCAATCATCTTGAAAGCGATTCAAAAACTGGCAATGTCGTGATTAATTATTATGAGAACGCCTACAAGGCTGCGCATCATGTCATAAAAAGCGGACATGAAAGGGTTTGTTATATTCATGAGCTGAAGGATGGCTATACGCACCGTCAAATGCTCAACGGATATAAAGATGCGCTGCGAAACAACGGCATTCCGTTTGATCCGGCGCTTGTCATCGGCGTTGGCGCCTATGATCAATTTGATAAACAGATGATGGACAAAATCTTTACAGACGAAAATCGGCCGACCGCAGTGCTCAGCGCAGATAAAAATGCGACGTTGGAGCTGTTAAGATTATTCAACAGCAACAATATAAAGTGTCCCGATGATATTTCGCTGGTCAGCTTTAACGAGTTCGAGCTGAGTCATTTGCTTCAGCCCGCTCTGACGACCGCTGCGTTTGACCCTGTAGAGATTGGCATGAAAAGTGTTGAGAAGCTAAATGACAAGTTAAAGGGTTCGGAGGATAGCGCGGAGGACACGATCGTTCCCAGCAGGCTGAGGGTAAGAAATTCCACGCAGTGCATTGGCAGAGGGCCGCTTGGGGAAAAAGCGGAAAGTCCCGAAGTTTTGCAACTGAGTCCTTTTGAGATGGAACAGATTAAAGCAGGTTCCTATACGGCAGCCATTTCTTTTCACTATTCAGGCATTGCTTGGGCAAGGCTGCATGAAAAAGGGATCAAGGACGTTTTTGCGGAGTTGGGTGTAAAAGTTCTTGCCGTTATGGATGCGCACTTTGATCCTGAACTTCAAATCAAGCAGCATGCAAGTATTTTAACGATGAATCCCGATGTTCTGATCAGTATTCCCGCCGATGAGATTTTGACGGTTCAAAGCTACAGGGAAGTTGCCGCTGCAGGAACGAAGCTTGTTCTGATTGATAATGTGCCGAATGGGTTTACCCGCGACGATTATGTGACCTGCGTCTCAGTCAATCAGAGGGAGAACGGTCAAATTGCGGGCAGAATCCTTGGCGAACATTTAACCAAAAATAATAAGAAAAAAATCGGATTAATCATGCACGGCGCCTCTTTCTTTGCCACAAAGCAAAGAGATATGGCCGTAGAGCAGGTGTTGCGCGAGGAGTTCCCCGAACTGGAAATCGTAGCGATCGAAAATTTCATCAACGAAAAGAAAGCCTTCGACAAGTGCTATGAGATGATCCGAAGCCATCCTGAAATCGAAGGACTATATGTATCGTGGGAAGGCCCGGCGTTGGAAGCGTTAGCCGCTTTACGCGAATTGAACCGCGAAGACATCAGTATTGTAACGGCGGACTTGGATCATGAGGGAGCTATGAACATCGCGATGGGCGGGCCGATCAAGGGGCTCAGCGCTCAGCGGCCTTATGAGCAGGGAAGAGCGATGGCTCTAGCGGCCGCTAATGCGTTAATCGGCAAAAAAATCCCGTCATTTATCGGGATTACGCCTTATCGAATCACGGCCGACAACCTGTTGACCGGGTGGCAGGAAGTATTGCGTGAAAGACCTCCCGCTGCATTGGTCAATGCAATGAAAAGCAATAAAACAGTCTGACGAAATATGGATTTAAGGAGGAGTTATTTATGGCTGTCAATATCAACAGAAGAGATTATAGCCTCGGCGGACCGGAGGATAAGCGGGCGCAGGAGAAAGGGATTGCGTCGGCCGAATGGTACGCTTCCCCGATTCCCCGCCAAAAGATGAAGGAGCTCATGAAGCGTAAGGACGGCCCGGCCATCCGGGATACGATCATCTGGTTTGCTTTGCTGGGCATCCTCGGCTATCTGGCATACCTTTCCTGGGGGACATGGTGGGCAATTCCGGCATTCGCAGCGTACGGTGCCGTGTATGCGCTGCCAGGGAACTCGCGTTGGCATGAGGCCAGTCATGGAACCATGTTCAAAACGCCTTGGATGAACGAAGTGATTTATCAGATCGCTTCATTCATGAACCTGTTCCCGGCGACGCCTTGGCGCTGGAGCCATGCCCGCCATCATACCGACACCTATATTGTTGGCCGTGATCCCGAGATCCATGCCCCAAGACCACCGGTTTGGCGAGTGTTGGCGGCGGAATTGTTTCGCTTGATAGGCGGAGTGATCGACCTGAAAAGAGTCTTGCTGCATGCCTTCGGTAAGATGGATAAAGAGGAACTGGAGTATATTCCTGCATCCGAGTTCAAGAAAGCGTATTGGGAAGCTCGTGTATGGATACTTATCTTTTTGGCGGTAATAGCGGCTTGTATTTACACGGGAAGCATACTGCCGGCCATGTTTATCGTTCTTCCAACCTTTTACGGCTTCTACGCCGTTATGATTGTCGCTTGGACGCAGCATTTGGGGCTTAATGAAGATGTTCTGGATCACCGCCTGAATACACGTACGGTTTATATGAATCCGATTATCCGATTCCTTTACTGCAACATGAACTATCACATCGAGCATCATATGTTTCCAATGGTTCCTTATCATGCCCTTCCCAAGCTTCATGAAGAGATGAAGGGGGACTGCCCGCCGGCAAGCCCGAGTCTCTGGGCGGCTCTCATGGAAGTTTTCACGGCGCTTCGGAAGCAGCGTAAAGATCCTACTTATACCATCGTGCGCAAGCTACCCGAAACCGCGCGTCCGTATAAATATGGTCCGGCACCCTATGGAACGGTAGCTCCTGACGCGACGCTCATGCGGAAAGCGGAGTAAGCAGGAAAGCATCGCAGGGACCAAACTTAAATTTCTCCATCAAGGAGATTCTTGAATGACGGCATTGAAAGCGCTTAATAGTCCGCGGCAATGCAGGCGGCTTATCGTTCCTCGCATTGCCCGGCTGTCATTCGCACTGCAGCAGTTCAAACCTACAAGCGATTACATGATGGAGGTACTTATGAATAACGAAGGCTGGATTAAAACATGTGCTGTTGAAGATATCGATGTAGAAGATGTTGTTCGATTTGATCATGGCGACCGAACCTACGCGCTTTATCGTAATGCCAAAGGGGACTGCTTCGCGACCGACGGGCATTGCACGCATGAGAAGGTTCATCTGGCGGACGGCCTGGTGATGGGAAATCTCATCGAATGTCCGAAGCATAACGGCCGACTTGATTTCACAACCGGTGAAGCCAAGCGGGCCCCAATCTGCGACGCGATTAAGACGTATCCCGTTAAGATTGACGCGGGTATGCTCTTCATCAAAGTCGATTGAGGGGGATCGTCATGAACGAAGCTGGCATGGTTATTATCGGGGCAGGCGAAGCCGGAGCGCGTGCGGCTGTCGAACTGCGGACGCAGGGCTGGAGCGGACCTATCACGCTAATCGGTGAAGAGAAGCATGCGCCTTACGAGCGTCCTCCTCTTTCAAAAAATTTGCTGCTGGGCGAAGATGAACCGTCGCCGATTTTCATCCTGAACGATGAGAAGCTGTTACAGCACGACATTACATTCCTGTCCGGCTGCATGGCCGTAGAGATCGACAGAAATAACCGTGCCGTTATTCTTGAAGACGGACGGCAACTCCCGTACGACCGGCTGCTGCTTGCTACAGGGGCCCGCCCGCGCAAGTACGCGTTAGAAGGCTCCGAGAACGCGGATGTGCTCTACCTGCGGACGTTTTCCGACGCACTGTCGCTTCGTTCGCGTTTGCAGCCCGGGACTCATGTTGCGGTCATCGGCGGCGGATTCATCGGACTTGAAGCCGCGGCGAGCGCTGTTGAGCGAGGCTGTACCGTGTCGCTCATCGAACTGGGCCCGCGCATTCTGACGCGGGGTGTGCCCAAGGAAATCGCCGACATCGTGGAAGCCCGTCATCGTGCCGCCGGCGTCGATTTCAAATTGGGCGTTACCATCGACAGCATAGCAAACAACGGCGGCCGTCAGGCTATCGTTCTTGCCGACGGGACCTCGATCGAATGCGACTCTATTATTATCGGGATCGGCGCTGTTCCGGAGATAACGCTGGCTGCCGGTTGCGGGCTGGAGATCGAGAATGGAATACGGGTTGACGAGAGGCTCCAAACAAGCGATCCGTATATTTTTGCCGCCGGGGACTGCTGCTCCTTCCCGCATGCTTTATATGACGGCCGACGAATTCGGCTTGAGTCCTGGCGCAATGCCCAGGATCAAGGTTCACTTGCGGCTCGTAACATGATGGGCGCAGGGGAAGCTTATACAGTCGTACCCTGGTTCTGGTCCGATCAGTACGAACAAACGCTGCAAGTGGCCGGTTTGACGGACTTTGGCGAAATCATGGTAAGCCGCAATATCGGCGAAGACGGCAAGTTCTTTTTCCATCTTACCTCTGACGGACGGTTAGTCGCGGCCAGCGCTGTTGGGCCGATCTCTAAAATTGCCAAGGACATCCGTTTCGCTGAAATGCTCATTCAACAGCAAGCGAGACCTGATCTGAACAATTTGGAAAACCCTGACGTGAAGCTGAAAGCGCTTCTAAAGGATCTGGTGAGGCCATGATGAAAATAAAAAGCATCAAATCGCTCTGGGGGATGGAAGGTTCTCTGGAGAGCCAGTTCGAGCAGATTGCCGCCGCAGGCTACCATGGAATTGAATCCCCCGTACCAAGCCAACTGGCCATTACCGGTGGAGTGAACGTGGAAGAGAAGCGGTTCCGCAGTCTGCTGGAGCAATACAAGCTCGATTATGTTTCGATGGTGTTCACAGAGGGACCCGATCATGCGGAATCGTTTCGCCGGCAGACGGAACAAGCGGCGGCACTGGCCCCGATCATGATCAATTCACATAGCGCCAAAGACGCAATGCCGTTTGACGAACAGGCGGCATTTTTCGAAAAAGCGCTCGCCGTCGAGCAGAGATTGGGCATTCCGGTCGGACACGAAACACACCGGGGACGAGCCATGTTTACGCCTTGGACGACAGCGGCTCTCCTCCGGGAATTCCCGGAATTGAAGCTGACAGCCGATTTTAGTCACTGGGTATGCGTGTGTGAATCGCTGCTGCAAGATCAGAAGGAATCCCTGGAGATGGCTTTCCAGCGGACTATACATGTTCACTCGCGGGTCGGATATGCGCAAGGACCGCAAGTCCCCCATCCCGCGGCTCCCGAATACAAGACGGAACTGAGCGCGCATGAAGACTGGTGGAAGCAGATTATTCAAGCGCGAGCAAATAGCGGCATGCCGCTCACGTTCACGCCGGAATTCGGACCGCCGGATTACATGCCGAGACTGCCGTTCACGGGCCAGCCGGTGGCGGATTTGTGGCAAGTCTGCTTATGGATGAAGGAGCGGTTTGAAAAGCTGATCGCATAGTAACAGCGGAGGCAATGGAAGCCAATGAATGAACGCGTTTAATGATCCCGGGGAGGTTTTGAAATGAAATTGGGTTACCAAACAAATACATGGGGCGGTGTAGTCGGACATCCCGCAGGTGTAACTTCCGTCAAAGATCTTTATTACTTGGCCAACGGTTCGACCGAGCAGGCACTTCGGGATATAGCGGCCGCAGGATACAAGGGCATCGAGCTGTTTGACGGAAATTTGATGCAGTATGAGAATCGCCAGGACGAATTTCGCCAGCTGTTGAAAAGTCTGGACCTGGCAGTGGTAGGGGTGTATACCGGGGCGAATTTTATTTTCAAAGATATTCTGGAAGAAGAGTTTGACAAAATCGAGAAGGTTGCCAAACTGGCCGCTGAGTTCGGCACGGAGCATCTTGTGTTTGGAGGAGGCGCCATACGGGCGGGCGGCATTCAGGAATCGGACTATGAGCAGTTGGCACATTCTTTGGAGCGGGGCGCGAAAATTGCGGAAAAATACGGATTGGTGCCAAGCTACCACCCGCATTTGGGCACATGTGTGCAGGGACCGGATCAGCTCGACAAAATTATGGGGCTGACTTCGATTGCATTATGCCCGGATACGGCCCATATCGAAGCGGGTGGCGGAGATCCCGTAGCCGTGATTAAAAAATATGTGGATCGAATCAAATATGTGCATTTCAAGGATTACAAGTCCGGCGCTTTCTTACCGCTTGGAGAAGGCAACCAGAATTTCGCGGAGATGGTATCCATCTTGCGTGAAGCGAACTATGAAGGCTGGATCACGGTGGAGCTCGACAGCTACGAGGATCCATTCAAGGGCGCACAGATTAGTAAAGCCTACTTGAAAGAGCGTTTAAACATCGGGTAATGCCGGTTTCTATTCGTAAGTCATCATAACAAAGGAGATTACACCGTGCGTAAACTAAACATAGCAATGATCGGCGGAGGCTTCATGGGGAAGGCACATTCAATCGCTTATGCGGGAATGCCGATGTTTTTTTGGCCGGCGCCTGCGCTTCCTCAGCGTAAAACCGTCGTGGATATAAACGAAGAAATGGCAAAAGCCGCCGCCGAGCGTTATGGATTCGAATCTTATTCGACCGACTGGAGAAGCGTGGTAGAAGACCCGGCTATCGACATTATCGATATTGTGACGCCGAATGACTCGCATGCCGAGATCGCCATTGCGGCTGCGAAAGCCGGCAAGCATATTATTTGTGAAAAGCCGCTTGCCCGTACCGCAGAAGAATCAAAACGGATGCTGGATGCCGTCAAGGAAGCAGGCGTGAAGCATATGGTGGCCTTCAACTATCGACGCACCCCTGCAATCGCACTGGCAAAGAAATATATCGAAGAAGGCTCGATCGGTAAAATTTTGAATTTCCGCGGAACGTATCTTCAGGATTGGTCGGCGGATCCGAATTCGCCTCTCTCCTGGAGGTTCCGGAAATCGGTTGCCGGTTCCGGGGCGCTCGGCGATATCGCAACGCACGTTATCGATATGGCGCGTTACCTGGTCGGTGACATCAGCGAAGTATTGGCAACGTCCCAAACCTGGATCAAGGAACGTCCGGTTCAATCCGGCTCTGTTGACAAGCTTGGTACGGTGAAGGCCGGAAGCGATGTGAGGAAGGAAGCGGTAGACGTAGACGATGAAGTGAGCGCGCTTCTCCGATTCGATAACGGCGCCATCGGCAGCATAGAAGCAACACGCAATGCGTGGGGCCGGAATAACTTTATTACGTTTGAAATCCATGGCGAGCAGGGTTCCATCTGTTTTAACTATGAGCGCAGGGATGAACTGCAAGTATGCTTCTCCAGCGATCCGGAAGACAGAAGAGGGTTCCGCACCGTTTATACGGGGCCGGCTCATCCGTATGGCGAAGCACTGTGGCCGATTCCCGCCTTGGGCATTGGTTACACAGAAACCAAGATCATTGAAGCGCATGACTTTATTTCTTCCATCGTAAACGATACGGAAGTGTCTCCGAATTTCGAGGACGGTTATCGGATTGCGGTTATCAGTGATGCCATCCTGGAATCTGCCAATACTGAAAAATGGGTGAAGATCGTTTACATGTAGATTTTGCATAAGAAGGATAGCGTTCGGGACGGTCGCCCGTCCCGAGGTCATCCTATAAAGGAGTACTTCGAATGGAAACGCCAATGCTGGAAATGCGCCAAATCTCCAAATCTTTTAATGGAATTAAAGTACTCGATCAAGTTCATTTCGAATTGAGAAAGGGCGAGGTTCATGCCCTGATGGGCGGTAATGGGGCCGGGAAATCGACCTTAATGAAGATTTTGACGGGCGTATATGAGTTGGATGCGGGCAGCATACATTTGGGCGGTGCCGAAGTTCAAATCAAAACGCCTAATGATGCGGAGAAACAAGGGATTTCCATGATCTTTCAGGAGTTCAGTCTTATTCCCACGTTAACCGTCGCTCAAAACATATATATCGGGAGAGAACCAAGAACGGCATGGGGTTTTATTGATGACAAGAAATGCGTTCAAATGGCTGCGCAGCTGCTGGAGGAATTGAACGTTGATATCAAACCGAATGACCTGGTGGCTGATCTGGGCGTCGGGTACTGGCAGATGACGGAAATTGCCAAGGCGTTAGCCAAGGAAACGAAAATTTTGATCATGGACGAGCCCACATCTTCTTTAACGAAACGGGAAACGGAAATATTGTTCGACTTTATTGGGGGATTGAAACGGAAGGGCTATTCCATTATATACATTTCCCACCGGATGGAAGAAATATTCCAGATTTGCGACAGAATTACGATCATGGGCGACGGGCGTCACATTATCACAGCGGATACGAATGAGTTGGATATGGACAGCGTCATTCAGCACATCGCGGGTAAAAACCTGGATAAGTTTGAATGGAAGCAGCGCAAACAACCGGCCAGCCACAAGGTTATCCTTCAAGTTAAAAATTTGAAAACAAACGATCGGGTGAACGGTATAGATTTTGAATTGAAGCATGGAGAAATTGTGGGAATCGCCGGTTTGATGGGAAGCGGTCGAAGCGAAACCTTGCGGGCGCTGTTCGGAATCGATTCGATCACCGAAGGTGAAATTCATATAAAAGGAAAGAAAGTCGCTATACGGTCGCCAAAAGACGCCATCCATAACGGACTTGCTTTAGTGCCTGAGGATCGAAGGGTTCAAGGGTTGGTGCTGGATCATGAAGTGAAAGATAATATTTTGCTTCCGTCCCTTTCCAAGATTACGAATGTGCTTGTCAACGATAGGAAGGGAAACCAAATGTCCGAAGAATGGGTCAAAAAATTAAACATTAAAACCGACTCCATTTATAAGAAATCGCGTTTGCTGTCAGGCGGGAATCAACAAAAAATCGTTTTTGCCAAATGGTTGGCCAATTCGCCGGAAATCATCATGCTTGACGAACCGACTATCGGGATCGATATCCGGGCCAAAACGGAAATTATCGATATGGTTCGTGATTTAGCCGATGAAGGAAAGAGCATTCTGCTTGTATCTTCGGAAATGACGGAACTTTTGGCCGTAAGCGACCGGATCCTTGTGTTTCATGAAGGAAAAGTCGTCAAACAATTTATGCGCGAGGAAATCAATTCGGAGGAGAATTTGCAGCATGCAATCCAAGGCTTCTAACCCGGGTATTCAGGGTTTTAATTGGCGGCAATATATTGTTTATATCGCTTTTGTAGGCGTTTTCATTTACTTCTCAATCACGTTAAGCTCTGACGGATTTTTGTCGGCGAACAACCTGTTGAATATTATTCGCCAGACTGCGATCATATCCATCATGGCCGTGGCGATGACTTTTGTGATGAGTGCTGCGGAAATCGATCTGTCTATCGGTTCCATAGCGGCTCTATCTTCATTAACGTCGGCCATGGCGTTGGAAGCTGGATTCGGTATTCCGGGGGCGATCATAGCCGGCCTGGGGACGGGGTTCATTATCGGTTTAATTAACGGTTTGCTGGTGACCAAGGTCATTATCCCTTCTTTCCTGGTCACGCTCGGGATGATGGGGATAGCCAAAGGAATGGCGATGTGGATAACGAATACGGCGCCTGTGCCGATCATTGACAAAACGTTTGTGTATTTCTTCGGATCTGGCGATGTCGGAAGCGTGCCGATTCTGTTGATCTGGACTGTGGCGATCGTTTTTATCGGGCATGTGATATTGCGTAAAACCGCATTCGGCAGAAGAACGCTGGCCACAGGCGGAAATCAAAGCGCAGCAAAGTTCTCGGGTGTGAACGTTGCCAGAACGAAACTGTACGTGATGATCGGATCGGGCGTGCTTGCAGGACTTGCCGGCATGCTGTATGCGGGAAGGATGCATTCCGGACGCTACACCTTCGGCGAAGGAGACGAACTATCCGTCATTGCAGCCGTTATTTTAGGAGGCACCAGTTTATTTGGAGGCGTAGGTACGGTTATCGGCACGGTCATTGGGTCGCTTATGATTGGAACGGTCAACAACGGTTTGATCATTATGGGACTGGATGTCAGCCAGCAAATGATCGTAAAGGGACTCATTATTATCCTCGCTGTGGCTTTCGGACGTAAAGCGATCAGTAAGTAATCAAGGAAGGATTGCTCATGAGAAAAATAAAAGCAGCGATACTGGGAGCCGGTTTTATCGGACAAGCGCACATTGAAGCGGTCAGACGGCTCAGTTTTGTCGAAGTCGTTGCGATCGCGCAAAGCGGTCAGGACAAAGCCGAGCAAAGCGCAAAATTACTAAATGTCCCAAAAGCCTATGGCAATTATATGGACTTATTGAAAGACCCGGAAATTGATGTGATCCATAATTGTACGCCGAATTATTTGCATTACGAGATTAATAAGCAAATTTTATTGCATGGAAAGCATCTGCTCTCGGAGAAGCCGCTCACGCTGACAAGCGAAGAGGCCAAGGAACTGTACCATTTGGCGAAAGAAAAAAATCTGGTTAGCGGAATCAATTTCAATTACAGACAGTTCCCCATGGTTCAGCACCTTCGCGGTATGGTGAGGGACAATGAGCTGGGCGATATCCGTATTGTCCGCGGCAATTACTTGCAGGATTGGTTATTGTACGATACGGACTATAACTGGCGGCTGGAGCCCGAGTACGGCGGAAAAACAAGGGCCATCGGTGACATCGGCTCCCACTTATTCGACCTGACGCAGTACGTAACAGGAATGAAAATTACGGAAGTCATGGCCGATACGGCGATTATGATCCCTCAACGCTACAAACCGCTAAAAGAAAAGCAAACTTTCCAAAACGGCGGAAAGGAAAATGCCAGTCTGGTTGATGTCAGTACGGAAGATTATTGCTCCGTATTGGTCAAATTCGATAATGGGGCAAGAGGCGTTTTTACGGTCTCCCAAGTATCCGCAGGGAGCAAGAATGCCCTGGTTTTGAATATAGACGGCTCTGTCGCTTCCGGCACCTGGAAGCAGGAAGAACCGTTCCGTCTGACCATAAGGTACCGGGATAAACCAAGTGAAACCGTATTGAGAGACCCCGGCCTCGTGAAGAAAGAGGTGCTTCCGTTCCTTCATTACCCGGGCGGGCATGAAGAGGGATGGACGGAAAGCCTGAAAAACATGATGCAGAACTTTTACGATGCCGTAGAAGGGAAAATGACCCATTCTGATTCCGTTGCTTCCTTCGCGGAAGGTTATCAAATCATGCTTATCATCGATGCCATCGTCAAAAGCGCTAAAACGGGCACTTGGGAAAAGGTTGAGAGCATTTCTTGACCAGGTACGCATGAAAGGGGGAATGCCGCCCAAAAGTACAGCGTTTTCTTGCAAGGGCAACAAGCTTGAAGGGAATCTGGCTTCATCGGTGTGTGTTTGCAACTAAATTTCATGTAGAAGAGGGGTTATCGAAAATGAAAAAATTATTTTCCGCATGCTTTGTATTCATTTTGATGTTCAGCATCGTCTTATCCGGATGTGGAAGCAGCAGCAGCAAGGGAACCGGCGGCGAAGCAAACAGCAATACGCCGGCGGCCACGCCACCGGCAGCAACCACTACTCCTGACGGTCCAGTGACTATTAATCAGAGCCTTCCCGATAAAGAGATTTTAAGTAAAGGTCCGAATGGAGAAAGCGCCATCTCCGCCAAAACGCTGAAGCTGACTCCGGAAGAATTGGCGAAAATCAAAGAAGGAAAATACAAAGCAGCCGTTGCCCTGCACTATGCCGGCAACGACTGGTCGACTGCGCAGGTCAAAGGGCTCAAGGATACATTTGCCAAGATGGGTATCGAAGTGATTGCGCAAACGGACGCTAACTTTAAACCGGAAAAACAAGTATCCGATATTGAGACTATATTGACCAAAAAACCGAACATCCTCATCAGTATTCCCGTTGATCCTGTCTCCACCGCAGAAGCGTTTAAAAAAGCTGCTGCCGCGGGCGTGAAGCTGGTATTTATGGATAATAAACCGAACGGTTTGGAGCACGGTAAAGATTATGTCAGTGTAGTTTCCGCGGATAACTATGGAAACGGCGTTGAAGCGGCCAATCTTATGGCCAAGGCGCTTGGTGAAAAAGGAGATATCGGCGTTATTTTCCACGATGCGGATTTCTTCGTAACCAAACAAAGAACGGAAGCTTTTGAGAAAACGATCAAAGAAAAATATCCGAACATCAAGATCGTCGATCGCGGCGGTATTGCAGGACCCAATGACGGCGAGAAAGTGGCTTCTGCGATGCTGACTAAAAACCCGAATTTGAAAGGGATCTTTGTCGTATGGGATGCTCCTGCGGAAGGGGCCCTGGCAGCTGCACGCTCGGCAGGCAAAAATGATCTGGTCATCACTACTATTGATTTGGGCACGAACGTTGCGCTTAATATCGCACAAGGCGACATGGTCAAAGGTCTCGGCGCACAATTACCTTACGACCAAGGCGTTGCCGAAGCCATTCTGGCCGCTTATTCCTTGCTTGGCAAAGAAACGCCTCCATATGTTGCCGTACCTGCCCTTGCCGTATCGAAAGAAAATATTCTGGAATCCTGGAAAACCGTCTACCAAGTCGATGCACCAAAAACGATTCAAGACGCTGCCAAGAAGTAATTGGATGCAGTCAAGACTGGATTCCCTCTGATTGCTTAGCGACCAGT
>NZ_VIDW01000024.1:0-82005 GCF_006519665.1 Paenibacillus sp. tmac-D7
CGCTTCGGCTTCTCGCCCTTGGCCGGCTCGGCATCGGTGCCGAACGCCTGCTTCGCGGCCGGCCGCTGTACCCGCACCTTGTTGACGATCGACAAGGTGAATTTCTTGACGTTCTGCATGAACGTCTCGTCGGAAGCCGCACCGCGCGCAATCTCGTTCAGCCGCCGCTCCCAGTGGCCGGTCATCTCCGGCGAAGTGAGCAGCTCGACGCCGGCCCCGCGGATCAACTCGACGGCCATACGGCCCTTGGTCGTAATTTCGATGCGCTTGCCCTGCATGACGACATAGCCGACCTGCTTCAGCCGCTCAATGATCGCGGCCCGCGTGGCCGGCGTGCCGAGGCCGGAATCTTTCATCGCGTCGCGAAGCTCCTCGTCCTCAATCTGCTTCCCGGCGCTTTCCATCGCTTTCAGCAGCGTGCCTTCCGTATAAGCTTTGGGGGGCTGGGTTTCTTTCTCCTTGGCAATGGCGTTCACGCAGTGTACGCCCTGCGTTCGGTCCAAGTTGAACGGAGTTGTCACTTCCTCTTCCGCCGCTTTCTCGTCATCGTCCTCCTTCTCGGATTTACCGCGGGATTTGGCCGTTGTCTTTTCCTTTTTCTGATCGGCGTACAGGACTTTCCATCCCAAGGAAATCAGCTGTTTCACCGTCGTTTTGAACTTTTCCCGCTCTACTTCCGTGAGCACCGTATGCACCTTATATTCGGCAGCAGGATAAAAATGAGCTAAAAAGCGCCTTACAATCAAATCGTATACTTTAGCCTCATCCGGCGCCAACCCTTTCGCCGTGCGGAGGGTTGGCAGGATGGCGTGATGATCCTCGACTTTGGCCGGATTGCAAACCGCTTTATTGTTTTTGTGCACCAGCTGCGGATTGGCCGCTTCAACAAACGAACGATAGTCCGTTCCGCGCAGCTGCTGAAGCGCCTTGTGCATTTCCGGGATGTTTGACTCGGTCACATAATTGGATGTCGTTCTCGGGTAGCTGATGACCTTATGTTTTTCGTAAAGCGCCTGCGCCACATCCAGCGTTTTCTTGGCCGAAAATCCGAACTTGGCATTCGCTTCCCGCTGCAGAAGGGTCAAATCGTACAGCTTAAACGGGTATTCCTTCGTGTCCTTGACTTCATACGACTGGATCGTGCCCGCTTTGCCTTTTACCTTGTTGACGAGCGCTCCGGCTTTCTCCGGGTCCGTTAGCCGATCCCCCTGCCACAGACCCCGGTATTCCGCAGCCCCTTGCTGAAAATAAGCCTCTACGTCATAAAAGGTATGGGAGCTGAACGCTTCGATTTCCTTCTGGCGATCATACAGCAGCGCCAAGACGGGCGTTTGCACGCGTCCAACGGATAACAGCACCTGATGCTTGGTCGTGAACGCGCGCGATCCGTTCATACCGATCAGCCAATCCGCTTCGCTGCGGGCTCTTGCCGCTTTCGTTAAATTGTCGTACTCCACCCCTTCTTTCAATTCAGCAAAGCCTTTCCTGATCGTTTCAGGGGTCAAATCCGAGATCCACAACCGTTTGACCGGGTGTTTCAATTTTAAATACCGCTGGATGAGGGAGAAAATGTGCTGCCCTTCCCGCCCTGCATCGCATGCGTTGATCAACAAATTGCTTCGCTTGGCCAAGTCCCCGATGACCTTGAGCTGATCCTTTGTTTTGAGATTGGGCAGCAGTTTAAACTGTTCGGGAATGATCGGCAAGTCGTGGATGTTCCACTTCTTATATTTTTCATCATACGCATCCGGTTCGGCCAAACCGACCAAGTGGCCGATCGCCCAAGTAATAATGTATTGTTCACCTTCGAGATAAGACCTGTGATTCTTCGCTTTCGGATCGATCGCGGCGGCAATATTGCGACCCATATCCGGTTTTTCGGCAATGATAAGAGTTTTCAAACCTTGTACGCGCCTCCGTATCCAGAGAACTTTCTTTGCCAATCGTAACGAATAATCGAAGCTTTGTAAACCCGCTGCCGGTAATCCGGCATGCTTCTCGGCCAGGTTTCCCACGCTTGCTTGAAGCGTTCGCGAAGCTGAAAAAGGACACCTTCCCCCTTCTAGAAGAAAGGGAAACGTGTCCTTTGGAGCAACGGGGATTGCAGTCGCACGCCTTGCGTCTTGACGGTTGCCGAACGGGAGACCGCTACTTTTCCGAGCCGGACAGGATCATTTCGAGTTGTTCGGATGAGGCATTCGGCAGTTCATCCTTCAACTTGCTCCAGTTCGACTGCATCTCAGCGTCGGTCAGCAGGCACCGGTCGAGTCCTTCGGTTAGTACGGCCTTGTCCATGTTTATGCCGATCAGCACAAGCTTGGTGATCCGGTCGCCGTATACCGGGTCCCAATCCAGCTTGAGCTCGGGCTCTTCGGCCAAGGTCGCCTCCCTTTCCGCTGCCGGAAGGGCGGCAACCCACAAGCCCGCCGGTCCGATTTGAATCGAGGGGCCGGCTTGGCTTAAATTTTGGGCAACCGCGTTTCGGGTAGCCAGCCACAAAATACCCTTCGCGCGGACAACCTCCTCCGGCCAATCGGCCATCCATGCCGTCAGACGTTCCGTATGGAAGGGTCTGCGCCGTTCGTATACGAAAGAAGATATACCGTACTCCTCCGTCTCCGGCGTATGATGGGCGTTCTGCAGCTCCTGCATCCACCCGGCCGACGTACTGGCTTTCTCGAAATTAAACCGTCCGGTATTCAAAATCTCCTTCGGTTCGACCTTCCCGTGAGACGTGCGAACAATCGATGCCCGAGGCTGAAGTTTACGCAGCACCTGCTCCAATTCATTCAATTCGTCCTCCTGGACGAGATCGCATTTGTTCAACAGCAGCACGTCGCAAAACTCAATCTGGCTGATGAGCAAATCTACGACATCACGCGTATCGTCTTCGCCCACGGCCTGCTGCCGCTCCAGCAGCGTCTCGCCGGACGAGAAATCGTGCCAGAACCGGTAAGCGTCAACGACGGTGACCATGGTATCGAGGCGGCAATAGGTAGACAGATCGATGCCGTGCTCTTCATCGATATACGTGAAGGTTTGCGCGACGGGAACCGGTTCGCCTACGCCGGTCGATTCAATAAGGATGTAATCGAATCGGCCATCCTTCGCCAGCCGCTCTACCTCGCGCAGCAAGTCCTCCCGCAGTGTACAGCATATACAGCCGTTAGACATCTCGACCAGCTTTTCTTCCGTGCGGGATAAGCCCCCTCCCTCTTTGATCAGCTCTGCGTCGATATTCACCTCGCTGAGGTCGTTGACGATGACGGCCACCTTCAAGCCTTGGCGATTGTTCAACACATGGTTCAACACGGTCGTTTTGCCCGCTCCTAAATACCCGCTCAACACTGTGACCGGCAGCAGCTTTTCCTTTGAGACGATATGCGCTTCTTGCATGGGACACACTCTCCTTTATTTGGACTACACAAGTAAAACAGTTAGTTAATTATACGTAATATTTACGTATATTGAGCATAAAATAAACTCCAACCCTGGATTTATTCGTAATTATTACTATCTAAATACATTCTATCTGATTTCGCCCCCTTTGTAAATAGTATTAATTACGATTAAATAATTGGTGCCTCCCCTCGCTGCATCCCATCATTTGACATGCAACCAAAAGGTGTCATATAATACATAACGAAACCAAATGGTTTCTTATCGATAAGAGCACAAGCGAACAAACAACCCATTCCGGTATTGGAGGAATTCTCATGGAAAACGACCGTTCACAATCACTGCCCGACATTCGCCAGACGCTGGTGCTGAACGCCCCGATTCGCAAGGTGTGGGACGCCGTTGCTACATCCGAAGGTATTGCGGCCTGGTTCATGCCGAATGATTTTCAGCCTGTAGCCGGCTTTGAGTTTCACTTGGAGGCGGGTCCGTTCGGCAAGTCACCCTGCAAAGTAACGGAAATCGATCCTCCGAACAAGCTCTCCTTCCGATGGGGAGCGGACTGGACGCTGACTTTCGAATTGATCGACCTGGACGGCAAAACGGAGTTTACGCTGATCCATTCCGGCTGGGATGCCGACAAAGTCACTGAATTCGGGGAAACGCACACGCTGGTGCGCGATCGCATGAACAATGGCTGGGCCGGACTTCAGCAGTCGCTGCGCAAGTATGTAGAGGCCTAAGATGGCGGCTCCATCCGCGAAAAACGACGTCTTTCAAGCGATCGCCGATCCTACCCGCCGCAAGCTGCTGAAATTGCTTGTCGACCAGGAAATGCCTGTCACCGTCATCAGCGGACACTTTCCGATAAGCCGGACAGCCGTTTCGAAGCATCTTCGCATTCTGGCCGACGCAGGTCTTGTCAAGGATAGGAAAGTCGGGCGAGAGACGCGATACCGGCTTGAACCGGAACCGCTCCTCGAATTGAAGCGATGGCTCGCTTATTACGAGCGCTTTTGGGAAAACAAGCTGTCCACGCTCAAGCGTTTCGTAGAGTCCGGCGATTCGGAGGGGACGGGCCTGTATGGCCCGCTGGAAGTGATCGATCGAAACAGCAAGGACTCCGGGAAGTAAGTGCATGACATGAACCCTTTGCTAGTAACAAAAACGGCCTTGAGCGTGATGCTCAAGGCCTTGTTATTGTCTCCGCCGCCAGTTACGCTTCCGGCCGAATCATGTTCTCCGGCCGTACGACCTCGTCGAACCGCTCAGCCGTCAAGTAGCCGCTGCGCACCGCCGCTTCCTTCAGGGTCAGCCCTTCCCGATGGGCAGTCTTGGCGATCGACGCCGCCTTCTCGTAGCCGATATGCGGATTAAGCGCCGTCACCAGCATAAGCGACTGCTCCAGATGGCGCGTAATGACCGCGCGGTTCGGTTCGATGCCGACGGCGCAATGCTCGTTGAACGAATTCATCGCGTCGGCGAGCAGGCGGACCGACTGCAGGAAATTGTGAATGATGACCGGCTTGAACACGTTTAATTCAAAATTTCCTTGACTTGCCGCAAAGCCGATTACGGCGTCGTTGCCCATCACCTGGCAGGCAACCATCGTCATCGCTTCACTCTGTGTCGGGTTCACCTTGCCGGGCATGATTGAGCTGCCCGGCTCGTTCTCCGGGATCGTCAGTTCGCCGATGCCGCTGCGCGGACCGCTGGCCAGCCAGCGGACGTCGTTGGCGATTTTCATTAAATCGGCCGCCAAAGCCTTCAACGCCCCGTGCGTATACACGATCTGATCGTGGCTCGTCAGCCCGTGAAACTTGTTGTCGGCGCTGACGAACGGCAATCCGGTTTCGCGGGCGATCTCCGCAGCGGTCGTCTCCCCGAACGCCGGATGCGCATTCAGTCCGGTGCCGACCGCCGTGCCTCCGATCGCCAGCTCGTACATCGACTCGAGACTTTGCCGAATCATACGTTCGGTTTTGTCCAGCATCGCCCACCAGCCGCTGATTTCCTGGCCGAGCGTTAGCGGGGTCGCATCCTGCAAGTGCGTCCGGCCGATTTTCACAATGTCCGCGAACGCTTCGGACTTTTGTTTCAGCGTCGCCTTCAGCGCGTCCAGTGCCGGAAACAGCCGGCGATGCAGCGCCAGCACACCGGCGATATGCATCGCCGTCGGGAACGTATCGTTCGAGCTTTGCGAGCGGTTGACGTCGTCGTTCGGATGGATGCGCACGTCCGCGCCCCGGCGCTCCAATTGCTCGTTGGCCAGCCGCGCGATCACTTCGTTGGCGTTCATGTTCGACTGCGTACCGCTGCCGGTTTGCCATACAACGAGCGGGAAATGATCGTCCCATCGCCCTTCCTCCACCTCGCCGGCCGCCTGCACGATCGCCTCGGCTTTAACCGCTTCCAGCTTGTTTAGCTTCAGGTTCGCTTGCGCCGCCGTTTTTTTCAGCAGTCCGAACGCATGAACGACCTCGAGCGGCATTCTCTCTGTGCCGATTTTGAAATTTTCGCGGCTGCGCTGCGTTTGCGCACCCCACAGCTTATCCGCGGGCACTTGAATTTCACCCATCGTATCCTTCTCGATCCGGTATTCCATTACGGCTAGTCCTCCTTTTTTTACCATCGTCCATCCGTTTAGTTTATCGTAAGAACGACTGTTTTATCCTTGCGGCGATTCGGGTGATTTCATTCGACTACGGGCATACTACGTGTTGCGTGAAAGGAGGGATCAGTATGCGCGATGACTTGAAAGGAACAACCGGGGAGTTTGTAGCGAAGCTCCACGATACACAAGCCAAAGACGAGAAAAACCGCGAGCACCAAGGGAAGGGCGATCCGGAGAAAATGCTGGCATCCAAGAAACACCTCAACGGAGGCTGACTCCCGGAATGGCAACGGCAGCCTGACGTTCGGCCCTCGAGGCCGGCGGCGGGCTGTTTATCTTTTCTTTTATACCGGAATTTGCCATTCTCTGATTCTATAATAATAGGTTGCCGCTTCAGCCGCAATAACCGGATTCAACGCCGGTTGCCGACCTTCCTGCTTTATGTTATAATCGACCTCCTGTTGTCAGTTATTGGGATCTCATTAAACGGGAGGTATGAAGATGGAAACCGCTTTGCACCAGGCTTATCAAGAGGAACTTGCTCATTTGGAGCAAACGATCCGCGAGATGGAAGATCATCTTGCAAGGCTCGAAGCCGTTCCCCGTTACACCGGTCAAGATGTGTCGGAGCAGGTCCTGGAATCGATCCGCGAGACGAAACGCCGCAACCTCGCGCAAGCGACCCCCGAACCTTATTTCGGCCGGCTCGACTTTCAGGAAGAAGGCAAGCCCGAACCTACGCCCATGTATATCGGTAAATTCGGCGTAGAGAAAGCCGATTCGCCCGAGCTGCTCGTGATCGATTGGCGGGCGCCGGCCGCCAGCTTGTTCTACTCGTTCACCGGCGGGCGTGACGCCGCCAGCTACGAGTCGCCGGACGGCACCGTGGCGGGGCTCGTCTATTTGAAACGAAATCTCGTCATCCGCAAGCAGATTTTGCAACGGGTGGTCGATACCTTCGACCGCGAATCGGATGCGATGGCCGTGACGGACGAATTTCTGCTGTACCGGCTCGGGGAAAACAAGGACAATAAGCTGCGCGATATCGTGTCGACCATACAAGCGGAACAGGACGCGATCATCCGGGCGGGCAAGAACGACGCACTCGTCATCCAAGGCGTCGCAGGGAGCGGCAAGACGACCGTCGCGCTGCACCGTTTAGCGTTCCTCCTCTACCAATACCGCGATCAAGTGAAAGCGGAGAAAATGATTATTTTTGCGCCGAACCGGATGTTCCTCGATTATATTTCCGGCGTGCTGCCCGAGCTCGGCGTCGGCCATATCCAACAAACGACGTTTACCGACTGGGCGCTGGAACTGCTGGAGGACGAAGTTTCGCTCGCCGATTCGGGCGAACGGTTGAATCGATGGTTTCAGGTCGGTGCGGACCGACCCGCCGCCGATGATACCGCTCCGGGACGTTTCAAGGGCTCGATTCGTTACATGCACTGGATCGACAGCATGCTGAAGGCGTATGAAGCGCAGGCGGTTCCGACGGAACCGTTCTCACCGTGGGAAGGCAAGAAGCTGCCTGCCGCGATCGTAAAGCAATGGTACGATGTAGAGAACAAGCACGAGCCGTTGATGAAGCGACGCGAACGCGTACTTGCCCGTATGAAGCGCTGGGCCGAGATGGAGCTGGACAAAGTATGGGAAGTTCACCTTCGGAAGGAATATAAGAAGAAATTAACGACGCGGCTGCGTGAATATGGCAAACGTTGGACGGCTTACTCCCCGTTTGCGTTCTATAAGGAGTTGGTTCAGCCCGAAGCGGAAGCCGCGGCTTTTGTCCGGGCGGGATCGGACGGCTTGGCGATTCCCGAACCGATACGCGAGCAAACCCGCCTGCTGGCGAAAAAAAAGCGGGTGCAGCCCGAAGATTTGGCGCCTCTTCTCTACATCCGCGAGCGATTCCATGGCATTCCCGGCAACCACCGGTTCGATCATACGGTAATCGACGAAGCGCAGGACTTCTCGCCGTTTCAAGTCGCGCTGCTGTCCCATCATACGAAGAACGGGTCGTTTACGATCTTGGGCGATTTGTCGCAAGGCATCCATGCCTACCAAGGCATTCATCGCTGGGAGGAGCTGCTGGACTTGTTTGCGCCGGAGCAGCGCGGATTTTTCACCCTCAACCGCAGCTACCGGTCGACGACGGAAATCATTCAGTTCGCGAACAGCGTGCTTCAGCGAGCGCCCGAAGAGCCTCCGGCCCTCGCTGTACCTGTGTTTCGCAGCGGCGACGAGGTCGAGCTGGAGCAGGTTCCGGGAGCGGCGCTGGTGCCGCGGCTGGTCGAGGAGATTGCCCGGTTTCGGGCAAAGCAAGAGGCAGGCACGCTGGCCATCTTGACGCGTACCGAGTGCGGCAGCACGGTGCTTCACGAAGCGCTGCTGCAAGCGGGCTGCGGACAGGTGCATCGTATCAGCGCCGGTCAGCAGCATTACGAAGGCGGCGTGTCCGTCCTTCCGGTTTATATGGCCAAGGGCTTGGAGTTCGATACGGTGCTGATCGTCGACGTCGATCCCGTCCACTATGAGCGAACGACGTGGGATGCCAAGCTGCTCTATGTCGGCTGCACGCGCGCTCTGCATGAGCTGAAACTGTTCTACGAAACGGAACCGTCGCCGCTTGCATTCGGGTAGCATGAACGCCATGACTGCGTTACAGGATGGATCGACATCCTTCAGGCATAGCCGGAAGCCTCCGTATCGGCGGCAAAAAAACATAGAGGAACGATGATTCCTTACTCGGAGCATGCGGGGACTGCGGCAAACCATAACGGACAGGGGGTGCTTTATTGGTCTTTTGAGAGTATAGCGGTACCCATTTCGATCAAATTGCGCATCGCTGTTCTGCTATGGTTACGATAAAGACGTAAAGGGAGCCAGCAGCACACCCTCTTACCCTTACACGCCGCCGTTCACCGGCCTTTCTTCACGGCCCTTCCAATCCTGAACCCCGTTGTCCTCAATGATCCCGAGCGTCACGTCGGTAATGTCGGACTCGGCCAGCAGCTTGTCGCGCACGCGGAACTTAATGTCATCCGCATCCGCAAGCGTAAGCCCCTTCCGCAGCTCGATGTACCCTTCGACGTGATACGCGCGCCCTTCTTGAATAATGCGCAGCTTGTTGATATCCGTCACATCCGGGCTGTCCAGAATCATCCGGGCGATCTTCGATTCCACTTCAACCGGCGCCGCGACGCCAGTACGCTGCCCACGAAGACGAAGCCTTGGTTTACGGCGTCCGCAACCGAGTGCATGGCCGATGCAAACATTGCACCGCTTCCACTGAGCGCTGCGGCGACGCCTTTCAGAATCGCAATCGCCGCGTTGCCTAATGCGGCCACAGCCGAAGACGTATTTCCTTTTTTGACCCACTTCCAAAAGCTGCTCATAACACACCTCCAGATGCCGAAGTACATCGGACTCATCCAACTAACCGTTTCAATCCTTATTATTCCCGAAAATAGGCCAAAAAAGGCTCTATTCCGTTTTAAACATGAAATAGCCAGTCTGAACCGGGCTCTATTCAACCCGTATTCAACGGATATCTTGTGTGCATCTGAGGATAGCGGAAATCCACTTATGATATGATTAGGGTATCATTCATGAACAAAGGAGGCGTCAAGAGTATGGGAAGAACTGTCCGGTTTGGAGAGACCGAATTTACTTTAAATCTCACGGGACTGCACTGTTTCTTCGCTCTCAAACAAAAAGTAACCATTCCCTATTCGACGATCAAAAGCGTATTTGTGGATGATTTCGATGCCCCCAGATGGATGCTTAGAATGCCTGGCACTTCCATATCGCCGCTTCATATTTACGAGGGGAGCTTCAAGCATGCGGACAAGTGGTACTTTCTCTCTTACGAGAGCCGTCAGTCCCTTGTCATTATTGAATTGGAAGGACACAACAAGTACGCCTATGTCATTTTTCAACACGAAAATCCTACAGAAGTGGCCGCCGAGCTGCGAAGACGCGTAAGAAATTTGCAAATGGGCGACTAAGCCGGGGGTTCAATAAAAAAATAACCTTACCCCGTACAAACGGAGCAAGGTTATCGGTTTTAGGCAAACTACTCATATATTTTCACAAGTAAGGCGCCGAGCTTTTCCATGGCTTCGGCCTCTTGTTCGCCGTCGATTTCAAGCACCACCTGATCGCCGGCCGCGATGCCGAGGGTCAGCATACTGATCGAGCTTTTTCCATTCGCTTTTTTATCTTTGTTGATCACGTTGATTTTACAAGGAAAGGCGCTTGCGGTTTGTACGAATTCCTTGGAAGGACGCACATGGAACCCTGTCGGGTTGATAACGGTAAATGTTTGACTGATCATGTTTGATTACCTCGTTCCTTTAAATTTAGAGGGTCGCTGCGCTGTGCGCCTTTGGCCGGGACAAGCGCTCACGCACCAATTGTTTGACTTCCTGCTGGCTGCGAAGCGTCAGCGCCTGCTCGGCCAGCCCCTCCCACTCGCGTTGAGATAACGTGCCGATCAATGCCCGGCTCGGCAAGATCGAGCTCGCACTCATGCTGAACTCGTGCAGGCCGAGACCGAGCAGCAGCGGAATCGCCGTTTCGTCGCCGGCCATTTCGCCGCACATGCCGACCCATTTGCCTTCGCGCCGGGCGGCGCGGATAACCGTCTGCACGAGCCGCAGCACCGTCGGGTGGCATGGCTGGTACAAGTACGAGACCGTTTCGTTCATCCGGTCGGCCGCCATCATGTATTGGATCAAATCGTTCGTGCCGATGCTGAAAAAATCAACCTCGCTGGCGAAAATATCGGCACCGATCGCGGCAGCCGGCACCTCGATCATCATCCCGACCTCGATGCGCTCCGCTACGACCTCCCCTTCCCGCAGCAGCTTCTCTTTCTCTTCCTGCAGCAGCCGTTTGGCTTCAAGCAGCTCATCAAGTACGGAAATCATCGGAAACATGATTTTCAACTGCCCGTGACGGCTGGCGCGCAGCAGCGCGCGCAGCTGCGTACGGAATAAATCCTCGCGGCTCAGGCACAAGCGGAGCGCCCGCAGTCCGAGGAACGGATTGCTTTCCTTCGGCAGGCTCATGTAAGGAAGTTCCTTGTCGCCGCCAATGTCGAGCGTCCGGATGACGACGGGCTTTCCTTCCATTTTCTCAAGCACGTGCTTGTAGCTGTTATACTGCTCTTCCTCGGTCGGCAACGACGTTCTGCCCATATATAGAAATTCCGTACGGAAAAGGCCGATGGCTTCCGCCCCGTTCTCGAGCGCCTTCGCCACATCTTCCACACTGCCGATATTTGCCGCCAATTCGACCCGGTGTCCGTCAGCGGATTCGGTTGGTCGATCCTTCAATCGCGCCAGCTCGGCCTTGCGCCGCTCATACTGCGCCTGCTTCTCCCGATAGTCTGCCAGCTCGGCATCGCTTGGATTGACCACAATACGGCCCTCCAATGCATCCAGAACTACCGTATCCCCCGCCTGAATGGCATGGACGCCCGCGCCTGCCCCGACAATGGCCGGTACATCGAGCGACCGGGCCATAATGGCCGAGTGCGACGTGCGGCTGCCGATTTCGGTGACAAAGCCGCGAACGATTTCCAAATTTAATTGCGCCGTATCCGAAGGCGTCAAGTCCTCAGCCACGATAATGCACGCTTCCAGCAAGCTGGAAACGGTCGTGTGCGACACGCCCCGCAGATGATTGATCACGCGTCCGGCCACATCCTGCAGATCGACTGCGCGGCCGCGCAGCAATTCGTTATCGAGCGACAGCAGCGCCTCGATGAACGATTGTGACACTTCATAGAGCGCGTACTCCGCATCGACCGCTTGTTCGGCGATCTGCTCGGCGGCTGCATCGATCAGCTCCGGATCTTCCAGCAGCAGCAGATGCCCTTCGAAAATTTCCGCTTTATCGGGGCCCAGCCTTTCTTCCGTTGATTGCCTGATGGCTTCCAGCTCCCGTTTGGCCTCCGCTACCGCCTTCCGGAACCGTTCCGTCTCCGCCGGAACATCATCGATGCTGCGGCGCTGAGGAACATACTTCTCGGCTTGCAGCGGCACGGCCTTCGCAATGGCGAAACCCGGGGAAGCGGCAATTCCAGTAAGTACATGGGACATCACTCAATCCCTCCTTATGCTTTTCTCTGATGATTAACGCTTAACCGTCAGCTTCAACGCTTCATAACGGTTATATACGTTTTGATGAATGGGATGCTCCCCAGGCAGACCCGTGTACGTTTCAATAGCATGATGAATGCCGTGTTCGGCAATTAAAGCCTGAATGGCCGCAGCTTCCTGATCTTCGGGATAGTCGAACAACAGCGCGGCGGCCATCCCGGCAGCCAGATGCGGCACCTCCATGCCCAGCTCATGCGCCAAGAGCGCCGGACGAACGAGCCTATCATTCGGGGACAACTTGCGGATCGGCGAACGCCCGACCCGTACGACCTCGTCATCGATATACGGATTCGTGAAGCGATCCATAATTTTAGCCGCATAGGTCTCATGTTCCTTTGCGTCAAATCCGAATTTGCGCACCAGCATGGCGCCTGTTTCTTGCAGAACGGACGCTACCTCCGCCCGGATCGCCTCGCTGCTCATCGCTTCCTGAATCGTGGAGCAGCCTGCAAGATAGCCGTGATAGGCCGCGCAGCAATGTCCCGTATTGACGGTGAACAGCTTGCGCTCGATATAGGGCTCCAGCTTCTCGACATAATGAACGCCGGCAATTTCCTGAAAGCCGGACGGCATCGCGGACCGGTCGACGACCCATTCGTAGAAAGGCTCGACCGTTACCTGCAGCGGGTCCTCGTGGTGCTGCAGCGGCACGATCCGATCGACGGCCGCATCCGGGAAGGCAACGAGGCCATCCGCCAGCACACGGTCTTCGGGCGTCAGATGCGCATACACCTGTTCCTTAAGCTGGGTGCTGCCGCCGATCGCATTCTCGCACGCAATGACGGGCAACGGCGCGGCGGAAGCGCGCAGCCGGACCCGGATTCCCTGGGCGATAGACGGGGCAATGTGCTTAAGAACCGACACGCCGACCGCCGTCGTCACTAAATCCGCACCTGCGATCGCCTCCGCGACTTGCTCCAGGTTCGTACCGTTAACCGCGGTCACGTTCCGTACAAGCTCGGCATCCGCCTGCGCGTTCGCCAGCGTGACTGTATACTGCCCGCGTTCGCGCAGCAAATCCACGAGCGACGCGTTCACGTCCACGAAGCAAACCTCATAGCCCGCCCGCGACAACAGCAATCCGATGAAACCTCTGCCGATGTTCCCTGCTCCAAAATGAACCGCCCTCATGCGTCCAGCCCACTTTCGAAAATATCGACTAGTTCCGCCTCCGAAGAAGCATTCAAAATTCGCTTCATATCCTCCTCTTCGGACACAAGCATCGCAACGTTCGTTAAAATTTCGAGGTGCTCGTCGCCCGCAGCGGCAATACCGATGATCAGGTTCGCGCGCTCGCCTTCACCGAAGTCGACACCGTCCGGCACGATGACAACCGACAGTCCGGTCGACTTGATCAGCGCCTTAGCCTCATTCGTGCCATGAGGAATCGCCAGACCGCCGCCCATATAGGTAGAGAGCGAGCGCTCGCGTTCGATCATTTTATCCACATATTCGGAAGGCACATGGCCGGCATCGACCAGAAGCTGTCCAGCTATCCGGATCGCCTCATATTTATCGTTCACTTTTACGTTCAGTCTCACTTTATCTTGGGATACAATGCTCATTTCGTCTCTCTCCATTCCATTTTTGTTTGTATAAATTGTTCCAGCTCTTCCGATATCGCGCGGCGAATCGTCTCGGCATCGGCGGTCCCGAGCTGAACGATGAATTCCGGCAGCAGCAGCATGGCGCTAATTTCGCTCAGCACCTCCAGGCTCTCCCGCGGCAATTCCATCGGAGCAAGCATCAGCAATGCTTGCGTCACGGCGTGCCGGCCTTCAGGACCCATATGGACCGGCGGGTTCAGGACAAACAACGCGACAAGCGGCTCCTGCACCGAATCGCTTCGGGTATGCAGCAGGGCCAGCTCCGTTCCCGGAATGACCTGGCTTCCATAGCTTTCCCGGGCCAACAATTGCGAAACCACGGTTTCGATAGGCTCTATGCCGTAAGCCTGCTGAACCACCCTGCAAATGTCCGTAATGACGTCTCGCAGCTCGTAGTTGACACGTTGACCGTCCAGCCGATAAACCTCAAACCGGTCGAGCAGTCGGATCATTTCCTCGACGTAACGTTTCAGCATACGCAACCGGTCAACGGTACCACCCGCTTGGAGAATGCCGTCCTGCTCCGAGGACGGTCTTTCGATGAGAATCGTTTGAATAAATTTTCTCAGTCGTTCCGTCTCGTCCGCCGTAAGCAGCGGACTCAGTTTGATGTACTGGTCGGCTTCCACGGGGAGATCAACGGTCGAGATAATCAGATCGTAATCCTCTTTCGGTCGATGAGCCGCCTCGAACCAGGAAGCGTGTCCGACAATGTCGATCTGCGGGAGCTCTTTCGTAATTCGTGCCGCCAGCAGCTTGGACGAACCGATACCGCTGGTACATACGATCAGCGCCCGGACATGACGGGAGAATTGCTTGGCACGTTCCAGAGCCGCTCCGAAATGCATGACCAGATAACCGATTTCCTCGTCGGGAATTTGAAGTCCCCGAATCGTCCGGTCAACCACTTGGCGGACCGTGAGGAATAGCGATTCGAAGTCTCGCTTGATTTGGGAGAGCAGCGGATTGCGAATGGCTTCGCCCTGCTCGATTCGCTCCAGCGCCGGCTTCAAATGATGCAGCAGGCCTTCCACCAGCGAACGATCGGAAAGCAGCGGGACCTTGATGCGCTCCTCGACGAAACGAATCAGATTCACGACGGTTTCCACCATATCCATATCGTCTTGAAGCAGCAGCTCTTGAGACGGAGTCCCCTTCCAGAAGGAAAGCAAATCCGCGAAATACCCGGACTCTTCAGGGGACAAGTCCAGCTCCAGCAATTCGGCGAATAGCGCCAGTCTGCTATGCGTTTCCCGGTCTGCTTGCGATTTGGCACTATATTCTCCGGGTTTGATGCACCGGCCCTGACGCACGCGCGTTATGGCGACGGACAGCCGAATAAGCAGCTCCGTGTAAGCCGCCTCCGACAACTGCGTAGGCCACTGCTCCTCCAACTGCCAAACCGCCTGCTCGACCCTGAAAAAGCTGCTCTTTCCGATCATCTCCAGCAGCTTGCGCGTAACCGGATGCGGGGAAGGATTGCCGGGCTTGCCAAATAGGTCGGAGTCGTCCAGACGGTCTCTGGCGAGCCTGGCAATCACAGATCGCTTGGCCGGTTCCGGCCCGACCAGCTGGATGCCGTATCCTCTTCTTCGCACCAACGTCAAGCCTTCTTTGCTCAACCCGTCTTCGTGTTCGTCCAAATCCGCGCTGATCGTAGGCTCGGTAACATGCAGCTCATGCGACAGCGTGAACAGCTTGATCGGTTCGACGGAATCGAGAAGCCGGCACAGGATAAGAACCTTTCGTTCGTCTGCGGTGTGGGCATCGGTATCCAATCGGAGAAGCCGCCGTGAAAGGGCCTCTAGCTGACCGGGCTCCGCCTGAAGCTGGATGCCGACCCCGGACTTCTTGGATAGCGTCAGTCCTTCGGCCAGCAAAATCGATTCGATTTCCGGAAGCTCGCGATGAACGGTCCGGGTGCTCACTTTAATGGCATCGGCGATTTCACCGGCGGTAATTTCACCTTGTCTGCTGAGCAGCAGCTCTAATATTTGTCGCTGTCGATTGGACACCTTCCGCATAGGCTGAATCATCCCTGCTTACAAGAAATGGGCTTGACGCCGACGAAATTTTTCGCCAGCGTCAAATTAAACTTTATTCACCTAATCTGTTAATCAATGAATCGTATTCCGGGCTTTTCAGAAAGTCGTCGATCGAAATATGCTCCGCCTTGGGCGCGACCAATTTGGCCCGTTCCGTCAACGATTTGTGGGTGATGACGATATCCGCATCCTGCGGAATTTCGCTGATCGCCGTATTGGTTACCGTGACCGGGATACCGGCTTTATTTATTTTTTTCCGCAGGATCGACGCACCCATAGCGCTGGAGCCCATTCCGGCATCGCAGGCGAAGACGATTTTCTGAACTTCGGACTTCGCTTTCACAACGGTTGTTGTGCCTGCCGCCGCCGCGGGAGCCGCAGAAGCCGGATTTGCGTCCTTGCCTGCATTTTTCATTTGTTTCATTTGCTCGGTTGCTTGTTCAAGATCACCATCCTGCTCCTTACCGCTCGTCTTCAAGAGCGCCGAAGCGATGAGGAACGAAGCGACCGTTGCCGTCACCACCCCGCTGAGCACCGGGAGCAATCCTCCCTTAGGAGCCATCGCAAGGTAAGCGAATATACTGCCCGGAGAAGGCGTCGCCACAAGTCCCGCACCGAAGATCGAGAACGTATAGCTGCCTACGACACCGCCGGCAATAGCGGCGAGGATCAGTCGCGGATTCATTAGAATGTACGGGAAGTAAATTTCATGAATACCGCCAAGGAAGTGAATGATCGCGGCGCCCGGCGCCGATTGTTTCGCCGAGCCGCGGCCGACGAGCCAGTAGGCCAGCAGAATGCCAAGTCCCGGACCAGGGTTCGATTCCAGCATGAAAATGATCGACTGACCGGTCTTAGCCGCTTGATCCAAGGCGATCGGACCTAATACGCCGTGATTGATCGCATTGTTGAGAAACAGAATCTTACCCGGCTCGATCAAGACGTTCGCCAGCGGAAGCAGCCCGTTGTTGATCAGGAATTCAACCCCGGCGGCAAGTGTTTTACTGATAGCCTGCACAACAGGTCCGATGCCGGTGTAGGCGACCAACGCAAGCGCGGCGCCGATGATTCCCGCCGAGAAGTTGTTGACCAGCATCTCAAACCCTGAACGGATTTTGCCTTCGATCGATTTATCGAACTTCTTCAGAACCCAAGCCGCCGCAGGTCCGACGATCATGGCGCCCATAAACATCGGAATATCCGCTCCGACGACGACGCCCATCGTGGCCACCGCGCCAATGACGCCGCCGCGCGTACCGTGAATCATCGTTCCGCCGGTATAACCGATCAACAGCGGCAGCAAGTACGTAATCATGGGCCCGACAAGTTTGGCTAAATATTCATTCGGAAACCATCCGGTTGGAATAAACAAGGCGGTAATTAACCCCCATGCGATAAAAGCTCCCATATTCGGCATCACCATTCCGCTCAAGAAACGACCGAAACGCTGCACCGCTACCCGGACCCCCCCGGGAGAAGCTTGTTGTTTGGTGTGCTCGCTCATTAGGTATCCTCCTCACTTCTTTCCTTTGCCTGATCATTATTCCGCAAAGGGTTATGAACTAATCGTAAAGTGTAACGCTTTCAATTTCAATCGAAGGAAAAGGAGGTTTCGTCATCATCGCTGATGACAACTTTTAAGGAGCCCGGCGCGTCAAAAAAGCCCGCCCTCGCTCTAAAGCGAAAAGCGGACTTTGGGGTTATCGCTCGATCCGTTCGAGCAGTTCCGGTACAATGTTCGGCGGTTGCTCGCCATGAAGCGCTGCCACGAGATTGCGTGCGGCGAGCATGGCCATATCGAGACGGGTGGCGGCCGTCGCCGAACCGATATGCGGCAGCGTGACGACGTTCGGCAGCGTGAAGAACGGATGATCCGGCCGAGGAGGCTCCGGATCGAACACATCGAGTCCGGCGCCGCGGATGCTGCCGGATTGAAGCGCATCGAACAGCGCGGCTTCGTCGACGGTCTGGCCGCGTGAAGCGTTGATGAAGAATGCCGTCGGCTTCATCAAATCGAAATGCTCGCGGCGGATCATCCGGGTCGTCTCAGGGGTCAGCGGCGTCATCATGACGACGAAGTCCGAGCGCCGCAGCAGCTCGTCAAGCTCGCAATAAACAGCTTGAAACCGCTCTTCCGCTTCCGGCTTGCGCGAACGGTTATGATAGAGCAGCTGCATGCCGAAGCCGTGCACCGCCCGCTGCGCGATCGCGTCCCCGATGCGGCCCATCCCGATGAGACCGAGCGTGCGATGATGCACGTCGAACCCGAAGAAGTCTTCGTCGGTCAGCCCCTGACCGCGCTGCCAACGTCCCTGCTTCACGAACGCATCCAGCTCGGGAATGCGCCGTGCCGCGGACAGCATGAGCGCAAGCACCAAGTCAGCCACCGTATCGTCCAGCACATAAGGCGTGTGCGTGCCGATCACGCCGCGCGCTCTCATCGCCTCAATATCGAAATGGTTATAGCCGACCGAGATGGTGCTGACAGCGCGCAGCTTCGGCGCGCGATCAAGCAGTTCCTCGTTGATCGGTACGCCGGTCATCAGCAAACCTTCTACTTCGCTTAATTCGGCAAGCAGCTGCTGACGGGAGGCGGTGCCTTGTCCGTCCCACATCCGGCATTCGCAGTGCTCTTGCAAATAGGCCAGAACTTCCGGCGGAACGGGCTTCGATATGTAAACCTTCGGTTTGTTCGACTTCATATATGCACCCTCCCTTTCTGCCCGGAGGCGGAAACCGCAGCCTGGACGGCTTGCTGCTCCGCCGGCAGCACTTCATTCAAGCTGCCTGAACGATAGCCCTTCAAATCGAGCGTGACGTACGCATATCCGATCTCCCGCAGCTTTGCGTGCACCGTCTCGGCAATCGGCAGCAGGGCAGCCAGGTCGGCAGCCGGCACTTCGATGCGGGCCAAATTGTCGTGTTGACGCACCCGCACTTGCCGAAACCCGAGCTGCATGATGAAATCCTCGGCACGGTCGATCATCGACAGCTTCTCCGCCGTGATCAGCTCGCCGTATGGAATTCGCGAAGACAAGCAAGCAAACGAAGGCTTATCCCACGTCTTCAATCCGAAGAGACGCGACATGTGGCGGATTTCGGACTTCAGGATGCCCGCCTCCAGCAGCGGCGCGCGTACGCCCCGTTCATGCGCGGCTTGCAGACCCGGACGGTGCTCGCCGAGATCGTCGGCGATAGCGCCGAAGACGACGTACGGATACCCTTTGGCTTCGGCGATCGGAATCAAGTGATCGAACAGCGAATTTTTGCAAAAATAGCAGCGGTTGGTCGGATTTTCGGCATAGCCGGGGATGTTCAGCTCACTGGTCGGGATGACTTCGTGCGGTGCGCCTAACGATCTGGCGAGCACAATAGCCTCTTCCTTCTCGCGGGCGGGATACGTCTCCGAATCGGCCGTGATCGCAAGAACATTGTCGCTGCCAAGCTCCTCAAGGGCCGCTTTCAGCAGGAATGCGCTATCAACGCCGCCGGAGAAGGCAACGACTACTTTCCCCATGCCGCGCAGTATATCTTTAAGCTTCTCGTATTTCTGATTCATCTGGTTATCGGTGACGCTCATCTGTTCAGCCTCCATAAGTGTGCTTCTCCAAGCATTGCACACGTCTTCCGTCTTACGGTCACCCGAGTGGTCCGCTTTACTTATTATAATCGCTTTTGCAAGAAGAAGAAACGGTTTTTGTATCAAACGGCGGAAACCGCGCTTTCGCGCATGCCTCTACGCACGTCGTTTCCCCCTTTTTTGTTCCATCGAATGGTCTCTCCCGGTCTATGCGGCCGGCTCTTTGGCCGCCTGCCAATTAGAGAATTCGATTCGGGTCTGTTACAATGTTACAAGATAACAAGCTGGTTACATCTCGATCTGATCCTAGCCGAGGGAGTTAGTGCCATGAATGAAATAACGGTAATTCAGCAAAAGCTCGAACAAGCGATCGAAGCGCTTGAAGCCCGTTTTCTTGAACGGGAGGAACTGATTCGCCTGCTGCTGCTTGGTTTGATGGCCGGAGAGAACGCCTTGCTGGTCGGGCCTCCCGGTACGGCCAAATCGCAGCTGGCCCGCGCCGTGGCGCAAGTGTTCGGCGGCGGGCGCTGGTTTGACTACTTGCTCACCCGCTTCACAACGCCGGACGAAATGTTCGGACCGGTATCGCTGCAGCAGCTGAAGCAGGACCAATATGTACGTCAGACGGACGGGTATTTGCCTGCGGTCGACTTTGCCTTTTTGGACGAAATTTTCAAAGCGAACAGCGCCATCCTGAATGCGCTGCTGTCGATTTTAAATGAGCGTATCTTTTTCAACGGACAAGATAAACAGCAGGTACCGCTGCTCTTCCTGATCGCCGCCTCCAACGAGCTGCCGGAAGAGAACGAGCAGCTTGCGGCTTTGTACGACCGTTTTCTATTGCGGTATGAGGTTGAATATTTAAAACAAATGTCCAGCTACGAACGGATGTTCCAGCTGCCGAACGAGCCTTTGCCGTCGCTGCTCACCCTGAGCCAGGTTGAAAAGATCCGCAGCGCCGCGGACCGCGTATCGATTCCGGAACCCATCATCTATATGCTGTATCAGCTCAAGACGGCGATGGAGGACAAGGCGTTCAGACTCTCGGACCGCCGCTGGCGCAAAATCGGACACGTCTGGAAAACGTCCGCCGCCTTGAACGGGCGCGACGCAGTGCAGGTATGGGATACCGTATATACGCCGCACATGCTGTGGGATCACCCGGAGGATTACGGCACGCTGCACGACCTGTTCCAGCAATCGTTCCAAGAGGCCCTGAAAGCGGAAACCGAACGCGAGCTGCCGCTCCGGCGCTACGACCGGATCGCCAAGCATTGGCTCTCGAAGGAAGAAGAGCTGCATGCGTTTCAATTCAAGAAGGAAATCGGCGCCCGGCTCAGCCAGGAGGATCAAGCCAAAGCGAAAGCGAATCTCGAGGAATGCAAGCACGAGCTGGAGGAAACGGCTCGCGAGCTGCAGGGCAAGCTGATCCAGTGGCTGCAGCGCGAGAAGGATTTGCCGGGTTACATTCGCAACCGGAACTTCCTCGTCCTGCAAACCGCGCAATATGCGGTCAAGTACACGCATCTGCGCATCCAGGGCGAACGGACGCTGCAAACGATGCAGGGGCTCTACCGCACCTTGTTCGATCGGGAGCTGCCCGGCATCGATTACGACTACACGCTCTAGGAGACCTGTGAGGAGACGTTATGATCATTCGTTCCACCCGGATAGACCGCTATGTGTTTGACGGTTACGTCACCTCCTCCCGCACCGCGCAAGAATGGATCCGGGAGGCGGAGAAGCGCACCGCCTGGTTCTCGATCGAATTGTTCGCCGACTTTTACATGTGCTTCTATCTGGCCCGCCCTGCCGAGGATGCGCATGCGGAGGCGACGCCTTTCCACCGCTGGCTCGTCCGGGAGCTGCGCAAGCAGCACTTCTACCGCTCCCTTCATCCGCTCACCACCGGGGAAGTGAACGCGGCGTTCAAAACGTCGCTCAAAGCGCTCATGTGGCTCACCTCCTCTTTCGAAGACGAGGTGAAGCGCCGCCTACAGGAGGAGCAGCAGCTGCGGACGATCGGCCTGAGCGAGAAAAACAAGCAGCAGGGCCAGGAGCCCTCGCAGCAGGTGCAGGAGCAGCTGTCGGAGAAGCAGATCGAGAAGCTGCGCCTGGTCGGGTATACGCTCCAGCAGGGCAAGCGGAACGTCGAGGACAAGCAGGCCGCCCTCGACGCCAGGCCTCTCGTCGCCTCGGAGATCGAGGCGCTTGCCAGCCGCGTCCGCTCGCTGCAGGAGGAGATGCGCACCGATTTCCTGCGCCGGGACAAGCTGCGTACGAAGCTGGCCAAGGCCGAACAGGAGCTGAAGCACGCGGAGAAACAGCTGGAGCGGCTGCGCAGGAAGGAGCAGGAAACGTTCAAGCAGCTTGAAGAGCAGCTCGGCTCGTGGTTGAATGAAGCGCTTCGGGCCTCGCTCGGCAGCGAGCAGACCGAGACGCTGGCGCTTGCGGACTTGCTCCAGGCCAGCCAGCGTGTGGCGAACCGCCGCTGGGGGAGCGATCTGGGACGGCTGCAGCGGCAGCCGTATGCCCGTTTTCTGGAATGGATCGAGAAGCTGAAGCGGTATCCCGACCTGGTTGCGTTCATGCAGGAGGTGGGCCGTCAGGTGCAGCAGTTCAAAGCTGTCCGAAAAAAGGTGCATGCCCCCCGTATCCCCGAAAGCTACGACGATTTGCGCCAATCCGGCGACATCGCCCGCATGCTGCCTTCCGAAGCGAGCCTTCTGGCCGATCCGGATTACGAGGCGTATTTCATGGTGAAATGGCTGGAGCGCAAGCTGCTCAGCTACAACATTGCCGGTAAGTCCGAGGAGCCCGAGAAAGGTCCCGTCATCTGCATGCTTGACACGTCGCACTCGATGCGCGGCGCCAAGCTTCGGGTTGCGCAGCTGTTCGTCGCCACGTTCGCGGCGTTCGCCATGCTCGAGAAGCGCGACTTCCTGCTGATGATCTTCGGCGCCCGCGGCGAGCTGCTCGAGCATCCGCTCTACTGGAACAAGCCGAACTGGGCGGCGTTCTATGCGTTGACGCAGCTCGCCTTCGGCGGCGGCACCCACTTCGATGCGCCGATCCGCCGCGGCATCGAAATCGTCGCTTCGCAGCCGCGCTACCATGACGCCGACTTCGTCATGGTGACCGACGGCGTCGGCGCCGTCTCTCCGCCGGTGCGCGATGCGCTGGCGTCGCTCGGACAAGCGAAGCAGGTGCGGCTGCACACGCTGATCGTCGGCAGCGCGCGCCAGCATTTGGCGCAGCGCTACGACATCGCCGGCGTGTCACACCAAGTGCGCTTCGCCGCGACTTGGGAAACGCAGCAGCAGCATGACCTGCTGCTGGATGTATTCAAGGCGCGGCGTACGGGCCGGGCTGCGCCCCAATAGAACAAGGCTGTCTCCCCTGCCGGCGCAGGGAGACAGCCTTGTTGGTTTAATATGGCAGGACGGCTTCGCGGCCTTCCTCCTCTACCTTTTGCCGCAGGCGCTGGACCAGCGATTCCAATGATTCCGGCAGCAACAGCTCGACCGGAGAGATCCCCTGGTCGAACTGCAGCGCTTCGGCTTCCAGCAGCACGACATACCGGTCGCCCAGCTTCGCAATATGCAGCCGGTCTCCGTAGTCGGCAAGCAGCGCGCGCACGGACATGTGCCCAAGCTTGATTTTCATATCAAGATCCGGCTTTTGCTCCACCATAATCGATGTCGCCTCCATCACTTGCGCCGCTTCCCATTTTTCCTGCAGCTCGCGTTTCTCGCTGTGGGCCCACAGCTCCATTTCTTCCATTTCCCGTTCCTTTGCCTCAACGTTATCCTCGTACACCTGCTCGACATACTGCTGCACAAAGCCAAGCACCTGCTCGTTCATCAGTTCGGGAACGGACTTCTCGTACTCGACAAACTTTAAAAAATCTTCGAAATACCGCGCGTGCGAAGACTGGTGAATTTTCAGCTCCCAGTGGTCCATCATGCCCGGCTCCGGCATATGCGGATACATGATCGACTTCATGTTTTTGGCGTTGATGGCCATTTCCACCCGGTTCAGCAAACTGCGCTCGTCCGTAATGCGGGCGATTTTCTGCTCAAAGTCGCATTTGAACACGAACAGAAACGGCTCATCGAACAGCTGGCTGTACCGCGCCCGCACGACGAACATCGCGCCGCCCCGTATTGCGCTCGCATCCATATAAGTGGTCACGAGCTCGTCCGCATGGCCCATGAACGCATCGATCGATTCGGCCATACGCAATCTCGCGAATAAATTGTAGTTCGGGTTGCTGTCCAGCTCGTAGCCCGGTTCCACGATAAAGCGCCCGATTTTGGTCGGAACCTGCTCGGCTTTCGGATGCCGTTCCGCTTTCCGCTTGGCCGTCTTCCCGAATTCGCCGTCCAGAAAGTCGCTCAGCTCGCTTACGGCATAATCCTCGGCATCCATCGTGATGAAATGCTTGCTCCGCTTGCCCCCCTGCCCGTCTTCCCCATCCACCTGAATGACAAAAAATGAAATATAATCAACGTCAAATTTCATGCGTTGTTCCCGCCTTCCTCTACCATTCCAATCCACCTATAAGAAAAGACCGAATTTTAGTATACAACAGAGCGGCCTGTTGTCTCTAGTGGAAATGAGATGCGTGCCTCTGGGCACACCGCATGCCAAAAAACGCATCCGCTTCCGTTGGAAGCGAATGCGTTCATCGTCACGCGCGCCGAACGCGCGGCTTATCCGGCCGAGATGACCCCGCAGGCGACGCGAGCGCCGGCATTGCCCGAAGGCCCCGTTTTGTTATCGTCCGCTTTCTCATGAATGATCAGCGCCGTACCGCCCGCTTTGGATACCGAGTTCGGCTTATCCTTCTCCAGCGTCAGCGACTTGGCCACCACCTCCGCTTTCACGACGCCCTGCTGATCTGCCACAAGGTTCGGCAAATCGCCGGCATGTGGTCCTGATGAGCTTTCCAGCCCATGCGCGTGACCGTCCGGATTGAAATGACCGCCTGCCGTCGTGAAGTCCGGTGCGGCGCATGCGCCGGTTTCATGGACATGAAACCCGTGCTCGCCCGGGGTTAATCCGCTGGCCTCCAGCCGAATCCGCAAGCCTTCGGCGGTTTGGGTCAGCGTCGCCGTGCCGACCGTTGTTCCTTTCGTGCCGATCATATTGATGCTGACCGGCTTGGCTTCTTTCGCCATGACGGCCGTACTGTCGTCCGGCTGCTGTGTCTCATGCCCGTGCCTGGCTTTGGCGTCAGCACCGATCCAAGGCACGGATAAACGTTCGCAGCCGCTGGCGATCAGCATCGTTACGACCGCAATGCACAACCCTAACATCGATTTGTTCATTCTTCATTTCTCCTTAGGTTCCAATGTTCCATCGTTCATTGTTACCGTTTCGGAGGAAGTTTAAACCGTTATCCCTGGCGGGCCGGCTTGAAATCTTTGCGCCGCTGGCCGAGTAGCGTTGCGTACAGGACAAGTACAAAGCCGAGCACCACCGCGAGACATACGAAAATGTTGCTGTAAATCAAGCCGTCCCGCATCCCGAACAGCGGATTGAACCGAATCGACGGGGCGCCAAGATCCAGCGTTTTGCCGATCAAAGCGGTTGTCGCCGCTCCCGATATAAAGTTCAACATGGAGAACATCCCCATGCCGACGCCTGCCTGCTCCTTCGATAACGTTCGAGATACCGTGTTGGACATGGCGATTTGCATGAACGTTTGGCCTATGCTGCCGAACACGAGAAACAACGTAATCCAGTATGGCGACAATCCCGCAACCGTAGATAAGGCGAGAAAACAAATCAGAAGCAGCAGAGCCGCCGTGTAGACCAGGAATGAATTGCCCTTCTCGTCGGCCAGCTTCCCGCCCCGCCGGCCCATCAAGGCTGAGGCGATCGCCGCCGGAAACATCGCGAAACCGATGACGGCGGGATTCAGGTGGTTCACGTTCGACAACAGCTGCGGCGTCGTATAAGCAATGCCGAACATAAAGCCCGTCGCCAGAAAAGCGATCAGCAGGCTGAACGTATACGATTTGTTCGCGAACAGCGCTGGATCGACGAAAGGCTCGGCAGCGCTGCGGATGCGGACCACGAACAAGACGAACAAGACGGCGCCGATCGCGGCCAGGCTCCAATCGGACAGCGTTACCGCCAGCAGCAGCGCAGCAACCGTACCCGCGAGCAGAAGTCCGCCGACGAAATCGATGGAGCCGACTTGGCCGCGCTCGTCATCCAGATACTTGCGGTAAAACGGCAGCGTCAGCAGCGACAAAATCGACAGGGCGAACAGCAGCCGCCAGCTCGCCAAACTTGTCACGAAGCCGGATACGATCGGCCCGAGTGCGGCTCCCAGCGACAGTCCGATCGCCGTCGTGCCCAGCGCGCGTCCGCGTTTCTCCGGCGCAAAGTAACGTACCGGAATGATCATCGCCGTTGCAGGGATGACGGAGGCTCCCGTCGCTTGGAGGATCCTTCCTGCGATAATCATCCAAAAATGTGTCGCCGCCAATCCCACAATGGAGCCTAACGTAAAAAAGATAAGGCCGAACGTCAGCAAATCTTTCAACCGGTATTTATCGGCCAGCTTGCCGAAGGTGACGGAGCCGATCGCATACACGATCATATAACTGGTAACAATCCAGCTGACTTGCGAAGCCGACAGCTGAAACTGACGGCTGATTTCCGGCAGCACGACATTAAACATCGATGCATTCATCACAGAAATAATTAAGGTGAACACCAAGACACGGAGCAGCTTTTCCCCGGCCTGTTGTTTGGTCAACGCATGATCCATAACAGCGCCTCATTTCGTTTGTTTGATTCCTCGCTTCATAAAGTAAAGATATGAACTTTTTTCGAGTTATAAATCTCATTATCGTTCTTTTTTTATACTTCGTCAAAATAAATGTATATGAAAATCTTTCACTTTCCGCTGCTTGGACGCTTGACCAACCTGCTTCCTTTGGCTCAATAGCGCACCGGAGCTCCGCTAATACAGGTACACTCGGAACGCGCAGACTGAAAAGAGCAGGTCAAGACGACCTGCTCTTCTCACAGCAACCTGTTTCCTTGCCGGAACGTACACTAGCGCTTGTTCTTGCAGCTTACTCGTTCCCTTAAGCATCTAAGCATCTCTGCGGCGTTACTTCCGGCGAAACGGATTTCGCCATTCCATCAGCATCGCATAGTTGCGCGACTCGTCATCCTCCAAATAGTTCGAAACAAGCTTCAACGGCGTGCGGCCGCAGCGCAGCAGGAACGTCATGACCGGGTCCTTCAGCTTGCCTTCCATCACCTGCTCCACATAAGCTTCGGCCGTCATCTGATCGGCGACACGTCCGTAACCGGGAATACGCCCGCCCCCGAGCAGCCGTTCCAGCTTCAAATCAACGACCGTTTCGTACATGGACATCATCAGCCATTTGCCTAAACCCAGCTTGCGGTACGCCGGCCGCGCGCAAATATCGACGATGTACAGCGTGTTGCCGTCCGGCTGATGGTTCCGAATATACCCGCCGTCGGTGATTTCCTCCCAGCTATGATCCGGGTCGCCCGGCTCATAGTTGACGAGAAGTCCGGTAATCGAGGCTGCCAGCTCACCGTCGATCTCGACGCATAGCGCCCCTTGCGGAAACAGCCGCACATGATTGGCAAGCTGCTCGCGGTTCCACCACAGCTCCGACGGGAATGGAGGCGGGAAGCTTTCCTGCTGGATACGAATCAGCCCGTCGAAATCGGCTTCCGTGTAAGAGCGAATGACGGCCTTCACCGGACGGTCTTGGTCGAAGACGTACATTTCCTTACGATACAAGGTTAAGCTCACGCTAGTCACACACCTTCCTATTTCCAATCGGTGTACAAGTCCGTTCTCCTATCGCGCCACGTTGTGACCGAACCTTTTTCCCGCACTTCATACAGCAAGTCCAGATCCAAATCTCCGGTGATCACCATATCGTCGTTGATCTCCCCGACCGTCATGATGCCAGCCGGCGGGAACGGCACATCGTTCGGCGTGATGATCGCAGCTTGCCCGTAATTGCCGCGCATGAAATCAACCGTTGGCAGCGAGCCGACGGTGCCGGTCGTCACGACGTACACCTGGTTCTCGATCGCGCGGGCGTGACACGTATATCGAACCCGGTGAAAGCCGTGCCGGTCGTCCGTGCACGAAGGGCAGAAGATGACATCCGCCCCGCGGGCTTTCGCCATTCGCACGATTTCCGGGAACTCGATATCGTAACAAATGAGCAGCGCGATCCGCCCTTTATCCGTGTCAAATACCTGCAGACCGTCTCCGGCGCCCATGGTCCATTCCTTCACTTCCGTCGGCGTGATGTGCAGCTTCCGCTGCGTCTCGATGCGGCCGTCCGGGTAGAACAAATAAGCCGCGTTGTACAGCTTGCCGTTCTCCTCGATAATATGCGTACCGCCGATCAAATGCATACCCGTGTTCCGGGCCAGCCCGGCGAATAACGCCTCGTAACGCTCAGTGAAACCCGGCAGGGCTGTAATCGGCAGCGCCTGTTCCTTCCTGTCCGGTTGTCCGATCGACAGCAGCTGCGTGGTGAACAGCTCAGGAAACAACACGAAATCGGCATCGAACTCGGCGGCCGTTTTCACATAATGCTCCACCTGGGCGGCAAACTCCTCAAAACTTCCAATCGTATGTAGATGATACTGTACGGCAGATACTCTAAGCTTCATGCGAATGCTCCCTCTCTTCATTAGTAGGTTCTTCCGATGCGGTTTCCTCAATCGGATCGAAAAACAAGATATGCGGCTTCTTCACGCACCAGGTCGTCATGGAGCGCAGGTCTTCGACCTGCACCGTTTTGATTGGTTCGACGAATACGCCATGCATTTTCTCCGTCCACCGGTGCAGCGTCTCCGAATCGACCAAGTAACGTTCGCTTCCATCGGGCAGCTTGTACCGCCTGTTTCCGAGCGGCTCGACCCGGCCCTCGATCCCGATCTTCGACGCCAGCCGCGCGAACAGCAGTCCGCCCGGCTTCAGCACCCGCCACAGCTCCGATACCATTTGTCCATAGTGAGCGTCATTCTCGGCAAAATGCAAGACGGCACAAGCAATGACCACATCGAACGTATCGTTGGCAAAGCTCATTTTCTCAATCGGTTCGATCCGAAACCGATCCTCACTCAGCGTCGGGGCCAGCTCCGACGCCGTTCGCCGCAAGCTTCGGACCGCCTTCTCCGCACGATCCACCCCGTACACGTCATATCCTTCGCGCAGGAAATAGACGAGATTGCGCCCGTCCCCGCATCCGGCATCCAATATGCGCATCCCGGGAGCTATACGGCCTTTCAACAATTGATCGAACAAATAAATATCGATCGGACCAAACTGTTCCCTCGGATTCATGCCCCCAGCTTCACTCGCTTCCCAAACAACCCCTTGTTCGAGTATTATATCATCCAGCGCACCGTAACTCCAAAAATGAAAAAAAACGAACTAACCATGACCGAAAATGTCATAGTTATACGTTATGCTTGGTTTGTACATAATCCAACCACCCCTGCCGTTAAGGAGAGATTTCTATGATACCTCAAATTCAAAGCAAACCGTCCCTGTACGTTGTCGGTATTAAACAGACGCACCGCCTGACGGAAGGCGCTCCGATTCCGACCATTGCCGAACAATGGGGCGTCTTCGCGTCGAGACGGCATGAAATTGAAGGCCACGGCCCCGTCACGCTAGGGCTGTCGCTCTGTGCCGATCCCTTTAGGGGAACGATAGATTATGTGGCCGGGGCGCTTGTCTCACGGCTTCCAGACGCCGTTCCGGACGGCCTCGAGGCGTTGGAGCTGGAGCCGCACACGTATGCCGTCTTCACCCATCGCGGACCGGTAGCAGGGCTTGCGGCAACGTACCCGGCCATTTATGCATGGCTCGGGGAGAACGGCGAATATACCCGTGCAGCCGCACCTGAATTCGAATGGTACGACGAGCGTTACACCGGGGTCGATGCCGAGGACAGCGCCTTCGACATTTACGTTCCCGTGTTGAACGTCGGTTAGTCTTTTACGTTATACACACGCATCAGTTCGGACAGCGCCTGCCGAATCAAATGAACGAACTCGGCAGGCCGCTCAACGACGACGTCCGCTCCCAAAGTGAGGAAATACCGGGCAAAATAATCCGCTTCGTTCGGTTCGATGAGCAGCTGCAGCCTGCCTTCTCCGTTCTCGTCCACCTGCAGCTCTTGTTGAAACCACGACTCCCAGCGGCACCGCCGCACCCCGTTCACCGTAAGCTTCGCTTCGATCTTAAGCTTGCTCATGCTACCGGACGCCGTCCCCTCTCTCCTCTCATCCGGCGGCATGAACCATTGATTGATCGGGAAATCTTGCAGATCGACCGTAGGATGATCCTCGCCCGCCCACACCGCCGACAATACGCGGTCCGCGCGAAACAGCAGGTACTTGCTTTTGAGAAAGCAGTAAGCCGGACAATACCAATATCCGTTGTGTGAATAAACGCCGATCGGTTGAATCGACCGTTCCTTCGCGCCATCGCGCGAATCGTAATGGATGCGCAGCGGACGCTGCTGCAGCGCGGCATCCAGCAACAACTGCAAATAAGGTACGGGGGCCTGACGCTTCGGCGTCCAGAAGATGACCCGCCGCTTCATTTTATCAATCTTCTGTTTCGTGTCGTCGGGCAAGTAATAATAAAATTTAGTAAGCGCCGTCACCGCTTCCTCGCTGAACGGGAGCGCGCCGTAATGCTGCAGCGACTGGTAGGCGAAGAACATCGCCACCGCCTCCTGCTCCGAGAACATGATCGGCGGCAGCAGCCGTTCGTTCAACACCCGGTAGCCGCCGTGCGGACCGTATTCGGCATACAACGGTAAGCCGAGATCGTCCAACACCTGCAAATCCCGCATTATCGTCCGCGAAGAAACTTGAAACTCTTCTGCCAACTCGCGAACCGTAAACTTCCGTTTTTTATTGACGGCAATCATTAACTCGAGCAGTCTCTTGGATTTGGACACCCGGGCGCCTCCATTCACATCGAGCGATTCGTCCCCATCGACGATTCTCTTCATTATACATGATAACTATGACAAGTTCTGTCAGTCTTATCTCAAGAAAGTTAGCGGACTTCCTGAAAATATGTTACAACTGAGAGGAACAAGAACAGCCGCTTGCCTCTTTACGGTTGAAAGGAGTCCTTATGAAATCATTGGTATTAGCCGAGAAGCCGAGCGTCGCCAAGGAGATTGCGCGGGTGCTGGGCTGCGGGCAAAAGCATAAGCATTACTACGAAGGCGCCGGTTACGTTGTCACTTGGGCGCTCGGTCACTTAGTGACGCTAGCAGAGCCGGAGGATTACGATCCGAGCTATAAGGAATGGCGGCTTGAGGATTTGCCGCTCATCCCGAGGCAAATGAAACTGAAAGTGATCCGTGAGACGACGCCTCAATTCAAGGCGATAGCCAGCCTTGCGAAACGCAGCGATCTTGGCCAGCTTATTATAGCTACCGATGCCGGCCGTGAAGGCGAGCTCGTCGCCCGCTGGATCATGGAGCTGGTTCGCTGGAACAAGCCGTTCCAACGGCTTTGGATATCGTCGCAGACGGACAAGGCGATTCGCGACGGCTTCGCGTCGTTGAAGCCGGGTACGGCCTACGATCCGCTGTACCGGTCCGCCGTCTGTCGGGCGGAAGCGGATTGGCTGATCGGCTTAAATCTGACGCGTGCGCTTACCTGCAAGCATAACGCCCAGCTCGCCGCCGGCCGGGTACAGACGCCGACGCTCGCCATGATGATGGAACGCGAGAAGCAAATCAAATCGTTCCAAGCCAAAGATTATTGGCTCCTGCGGGCCGACTTCGGCTCCTTCCAAGCGACATGGCGCAGCTCGGCCCACCCTGACGGCCGATTGTTCGAAAAAGCCGCGGCCGAGGCGCTGCTCGCCAAGCTGAACCGCACCCAAGCGGCGCAGGTGAGCCAGCTGAAAATGACGGAGAAGCAGGAGCCTCATCCGCTTGCCTACGACTTGACGGAGCTGCAGCGGGACGCAAATAAACGGTATGGCTTCACGGCGAAGCAGACGTCGAACGTGCTCCAACGTTTGTACGAGCAGCACAAGCTTGTCACCTACCCGCGAACGGATTCCCGCTTCCTTTCCACCGACATCGTACCGACGCTGCCGGGCCGTCTGAAATCGCTTCAGGTACAACCTTACCTCGGCCTGGTCAAGCCGCTGCTGGCGAAGCCTTTACCGGTCACCAAGCGGATCGCCGACGATTCGAAGGTGACCGATCACCATGCGATCATCCCAACCGATGAACGCCCGCAGCTGAACAACTTAAGCGCCGATGAGCGAAAATTGTACGACCTGATCGTCAAACGGTTCATCTCGCTGTTCTACCCGGCTTACCGCTACGATGAAACGGCTGTCGTCATCGAGCTTGGCGGCGAAGCTTTTCATGCGAAGGGGCGCGTCGTCCGCGACAAAGGATGGCGCAGCATGTACGAGGAGGCGGCCTGGTCCCACTCGGCGGATGACGAGGAAAGCGACGACCGGGATGCCGCCGACGGCTCGAACGCGGTCCAGACGCTGCCTGCGCTGCAAAAAGGGATGGCGCTGAACAACGTCCGCCTGTCCTTGCATAAGCAAATGACCAAACCGCCTTCCCGGTATACGGAAGCAGGACTGCTTTCCATCATGGAAAAGCATGGGCTCGGGACGCCGGCCACGCGAGCCGATATTATCGAGAAGCTGTTGTCGACCGATACGATCGAACGGCGGATGAATACGCTGCAGCCGACGGGCAAAGGCGCTCAGCTCATGGAGCTCGTGGTGCCGGAGCTGCGTTCGCCGGAATTGACGGCCGCCTGGGAGCAGGAGCTGCAGCGCATTTCGACCGGTCAAGGGGATGCGCAGTCGTTCATGAACCGCATCCGGAAGCAAACCGAATCGATCGTACGGGATGTCAAAGCGAGCGAGGCCGAGTACAAGCCGCATAACCTCACCAACTCGCGCTGCCCGGAATGCGGAAAGTCGTTGCAGGAAATCAAAGGCAAACACGGCAAAAGGCTCGTCTGCATCGACCGCGAATGCGGCTACAAGCGTGCCGCGGAAGCGCCGTTATCGAATAAACGGTGTCCGCAATGCCGCAAAAAGATGGAAATTCATACCGGCAAAGCGGGGAAGTACGCGCAGTGCCGGCCTTGCAATGTCGTCGAAATGCTGGGGGATGCCCCCGGCGGCCGAGCAGGGAAGCGGCAGCAATCGAAGCTGGCCGAACAGTACAGCGATAAGGTCTCGCTAGGCTCCAGCCTGGAGGAAGCCCTTCGCGCTGCGATGGAGAAGAAAAAGTAAAGCGGAATCGCAGCCAAAAGCCCCGATCGGAATAATCCGTTTCGGGGCTCTTGGTTTAACCCTTATTCAACTCCGGGAGCACTTGCGCTTGAAAATACCGGCGGAGCTGCTCCTTCTCCGACTCCGTAAACTGGTATTCGCAATCCCTGCCCTCATCCTGCGGCGCGATCTCGACAAGCAAACCGTCCGCTGTGCAAACGAGCAGAGCGCCCAGCTCTTCGATTCCTTCCGGGAGGAGCGACGGATCGATAAGGTCGAAGCTGACGTAAATATCGAACCATTGCTCGTTTCGGCGTTCGAGCGTATGGGACAGGTGTACGAATTGTAATTCTTGTATATCCGTGCTGCCGTATGTCAACATGTACCGTTCCCCTTCACTTTTTGTCCGCGAGCAAATCTTCCAGCGCCATCTCGATAACCGGATACAGGTAATGGAAGTTATGTTTCACGGCAACCGACGGAAAAACCTTCTGCCCCTGCAGCAGCAGCATCGACATCTCGCCGAACAGCATCTTCATCATGAACGCGGGGACCGGGAACAAGTAGGGCTTCTTCAGCTTGGACGCCACCGCCCGGCCGAAGGCATCGTTCGTTACGGCCATCGGCGTCGTCGCGTTGACCGGCCCTTCAATCTCTTCATGCTCGATGCAGAAATCGATTAATCGGCACAAATCGTCGATATGGATCCACGATAACGGCTGTCTTCCCGTACCGATCCGCCCGCCCAGGCCGAATTTGAACGGTGCGATCATCTTCGGGAAAGCGCCTCCGTCTTTGCCGAACACAACGCCTAGCCGCAGCAGCACGACCCGGGTATCCGGAATATGCTCCGCCGCCATCTCCCATTGGTCGACAACGCTCGCCAAGAAATCGTCCTTCTTCCATTCACTCTCTTCGATGAACGTTTCCGAATCGGACGTCCCGTATATGGCTACGCCGGATGCGTTGATCAATACCGGCTTTCGCTCCATCCGCTCGATCCACGATTGCACGCTGGCCACCGAATCGAGCCGCGATTGCAGAATACGGGCCTTCGCCTCTGCCGTCCAGCGCTGATTGATCGTCTCCCCGGCTAAATTGACGATCGCGTCCACGCCTTCAAGGGGCAGCAAGCTCGTCTCGAGCTCCTCCCAAGTCGCATATCGGACGAGCGGATGGTCCGGTTTGCGCTTCTTTCGCGCGACTACGACCACCGACGCCTTCTGCTGAATATAGTATTGGGTCAAGTGACGACCGATAAAACCGGTTCCTCCTGCAATTGCAACTTTCATGTTCATTCCTCCGCATGTGTCCACTACCTTAGGTTGATTTTCATTATATAACAAATGTTACGATTATGGAAAATTAGTGAAGTCTTCAGGCCCGATTACAGGCGGCATTGAGGTTGATTAACCTAATATAGGAAAGTACAATGGATAGTAAGAAGGTTAGTTATCGGAGGTCTGTCGAGTTGGCTTGGAACTTAAACGAAAAAACCATCGAACCTGTCCATGAGAACGGCCATACTTTGCTGTTTCGGGCTAAGGAACAAGACACAGGCTTCATCCGTTATTTCAAAGCGCTGCGGCCCGGACTGGACTATAATCCGCTCCAGCAAAGATTGCTGCAGGAATACGAGCAAGCGAAACGGCTTGCTGCCGCTGACGTCTGGGTGCCGGAGCAGGCTTACGAATGGAACGGCGCCCCCGCCCTGCTGTTCCAGCCAATCGAAGGACAGCCGCTCTCGGCTTACCTGCAATCAGGCCCTGCCGAGCTGACCCTGTTTCTGAACCTGGCGATCGGCGCCGCCGAGGCGGTCAGCAAGCTGCACCAGACGAAACACCTGCATCTGAACTTAAGTCCGTACGCTTTTTTTGTAGAATCGAATCGAAAAAAATGCAAGCTGACCGATCTGTTCCGGGTCACCCCGATCTCAACGGTACCGGAGGCGCATGTGCTGCCGCAGCCCGTTTATGAAACGAATGCGCTGTTCTATGCAGCGCCTGAGCTTACCGGCCGGATGAACCGGCGGCCGGATCATCGAACAGATTTGTATGCGCTCGGCATCATGTTCTATCGGATGCTGTCCGGCGAGCTGCCGTTCCAGAGCGACGACGTGTTGGAACTGCTCCATATGCAGTTTGCCAAAGAACCAAAGCCGCTCACGGAATATCAAATACCGAAGCCCGTCTCGGACATTGTGCTGAAATGTTTGGCCAAACATCCCGAGCACCGCTACCCGAGCGCGTTCGCCTTGCGCCACGATCTGGAGATCGCGTTGAACAAGCTGCTGACCGATGGCTATCTGGAACCGTATGAAATCGGCAATGAAGGCGTTTCCGATCAATTCGTGATCTCCGAGAAGATATACGGACGCGAAGCCGCTCTTCAAGCGCTGAGCGAGGCTTACGCCCGGGTTCGCAAGGGCGGAATGGAATTCGCGTTCGTGTCCGGCATATCCGGTATTGGCAAGTCCTATTTGATTCATGAATTTCAGAAGCTGATTCAACAACAGAACGGTTTATTCATCTACGGCAAATTCGATCAATTTAAACGCGCTACCCCTTACCACGCCTTGCACGAAGCGGGCAAGCAGCTGCTTCAATACTTATTGACCTTGAACGAAGAAGCGTTTCACAACATGAAACGACGTATTCTGGAGGCAGTCGGCCCTAACGGTCAAGTGCTCATGGAGATGATTCCGGATCTCGAACAGGTGTTCGGCAAGCAGCCTCCGATTACAAAGATGCCTCCGGCGGAAATGTACAACCGGCTCATGATGACGGTGCAGAAGGTGCTATCCGTGTTTACTTCCAGAGAACAGCCGCTCATCCTATTTCTCGACGATTTGCAGTGGGCTGACGCCGCGTCCATTCAATTGATACAGGATATTGGGCTCGGTACGAACAGGAACTACCGCTTGTTTATCGGTTCATTCCGGGATCGCGACGTCGGGGGCTCGCATCCGCTCCGTGTCATGATCGATAAGCTGCAGCAGCAGAAGAGCAGCCATACGACGCAAATTCAATTAGAGCCGCTGGATGAACGTCATTTGGAGCAAATGCTGACCGACACCCTGCAGCCTGCGCGGCAACCCGTACGCGCCTTGGCGCAATTGATGATGAAAAAAACGAAGGGCAATCCGTTCTTCACGAAGCAGTTTTTCCGCTCTATTTACGATCAGCAGCTGCTGTGGTTCGACTACTCGGCACGCGCATGGACATGGGACGAAGCGAAGATCCAAGAGCTGCACATGACCGAGAACGTCGTCGATTTTATGATCAACAAAATCGTACGGCTCCCGGAACAGCTGCAGTCTTTGCTCCAGCACGCAGCTTGCATCGGTCATCAGTTCACTTCGGAGACGCTTGCGCTCGTCACCGGACGGACTGCCGAAGAAGTGGAAGAAAGCTTGAAGGATGCGGTCAAAGACGGCCTTATCCACGCGGTCCATACGGGCAGAAACAGTGTAACCCCGGTTACAACGTATAAATTTTTGCATGATCGCGTTTACCAAGCTTTGTACTCCTTGCTTTCAGACTATCGCAAACAGGAAATTCATTTACAAATCGGTCGTCTATTGGAGCATCATTATGCGGACGCAAGCGCACAAGAAGAGAATACGTTCGAAATCGTGAACCAGCTGAACCTTGGCGCGCCGCTGATCGGATCACGGGAAGAGAAGGAGCGGCTGGCTGCCTTAAACTTAAAGGCTTGCCGCAAGGCAAAAGAAAGCTCTGCGTACGATACCGGACTGAAGTACGCGCTGTGCGGTTATCGGCTGCTTGAATCGGATCACTGGGAGCGGCAGTACGAGCTGGCTTACGCGCTTCAGCTGGAGAAAGCGGAGCTTGAATACTTAAGCGGGCAATTCGAGGAAGCCAAGCATTCGTTCGCGGCCGCCTTATTGCATGCGCGCACCAAACTGGAGAAAGCCGAAGCCTACAACCTGATGATGGTGCTATTCACGAACCTGGGCGAGCACGAGGAAGCGCTGCGGATCGGATTGAAAGGTCTGAAGCTGCTCGGGATTCATATCCGCCCGAACACGGGGAAAGCGAGCATTGTTTGGGAGATGCTGAAATCACAGGCGCGTAAAGGCACCCGCAGCATCGACGATTTGATCGACATCCCCGTGATGACCGATCCGAATCACAAGGCGGTTATGCAGTTCCTGGTTAATCTGATTCCGCCTGCGTACTACATAAACTCGGAATTGTACATTTATTTGATGCTTCGCATGTTCAATTATTCGCTGGTGCACGGACATGCGGAAGGCAGTGCGTTCGCTTATACGACTTACGGCGTGATTATGAGTTCGCTGCTCGGCAGACTGAATTCGGGTCTGGCCTATGGACGGCTCGGCGTGAAATTGAGCGATTCATTCAATCATTTGCCGATCAAATGTAAAGTTTACTTCGGCGCAGGGGCCTTCACCAGCCATGTGAAGGAGCATATCGAGACGAACGTCGAACTGCTGCGCAAGGCTTATCAATTCGGGGAAGAATCGGGGGATTTCGTATACGCCGGATATTCGATCACGTTTAGCTTTTTCCTTCGCTTGTTTCGGGGGGATCATCTATCGGACGTGTTCAAAGAGACGGAGCACTACCAAAATTTTATATATAAAGCGCAGGACCGCGATACGATCATGATCCTAACCGTTCTCCAGCGTTACATGCAGAACATGAGAAATCAAGCGTTCTCTCATACATCCGATGAAACAAGATCCGAGCGGTTCATGAGCGCCGAAGAAATCGAGCAGCTTTCCCGGTTCACCAACAATGCAATCATACATACATATTATGTCATGCAGGGGCAAACGTTTTATATGTTCAACCGCCTGGACGAAGCCCGGAAGCTGTTGGAAGAAGCGGAAACGGTACTGTCGACCATCTTCGGGATGATGCACGTGCATCTGCACCACTTTCATTATGGCATGGTGCTTGCGGGACTTTACGATCAAGCTGCCCCAGCCGAGAGAAAGCGCCTCCGGGATCGAATTCAATTCAGCATCCGGTTTATGGACAAATGGGCCCGGCATTCACCCGATAATTTCTTACATCTGAAACTGCTGCTCGAAGCCGAATGGTACCGGATCACCGACAAGCGAGCGCTCGCGGAAGAAAAATACGATCAAGCGATCCATTATGCGGGTAAAGGCCGCTTCGTCCAGTACGAGGCCATGGCCAGCGAATGTGCAGCCAAGCATTATTTGCAAGCAGGCAAATTGAAAATCGCCCGCTCCTATTTGCTCGAAGCGCGCAGCCTTTACGCCAAATGGGGCGCCGAGCGCAAAGTGACCGATCTCGACGAGAAGTACCCGTACCTGGTAACCCGAGGCCAAGCAGCGGAAGCGAGCATCGACCTCTCGTGCGTCGTGAAAGCGTCGCAGGCGGTATCGAACGAAACCGTTCTTCAACAAATGCTGGACAGCATCATGACGATCGTACTGGAAAATGCGGGAGCCGAAAAAGGCATGCTCGTGCTGGAGCGCGACCGGAGGTTGTGGATCGATGCGGAGAAAACCGCCAACGCCCCGTTCGCGGCGATGCAAATCATGCCGCTTGAGGACTGCCGAGACGCTGCGGTCACGGTCATTCAATATGCCGCCCGCACCGGCGAGACGGTGCTGCTGCAGGATGCGGTATTATCCGAGCTGTTCTCGAAAGACGCCTACATTCAAACCAAACGGCCGAAATCGATTCTCTGCGTCCCGATCTGCCGATTCAACAAGCTCGTCGGCGCTTTGTACCTGGAGAACAACCTGGCGACGCACGTGTTTCAAGAGGAAAGGGTTGAAACGCTTAAGCTGCTTGCCTCGGAAATCGCCGTCTTGATCGAGAACGCCAAGCTGTACGATTATCTCGAATCCAAGGATTACAAGCTTCAGCTGTTGGAGGAGCAGGAGAAAAACATTCGCCTTCAGCTCGATGAGAAGGAGCGCTGGGCGCAGTCATCCGAGGCGACGATGCTCAATATCCGAAAATCGCAGCATGAGTTGATCAACAACGTCCAAACCGTTCATGCCCTGCTGATGATAAACAAGTACGACTTGGCCAAAGATTACATCTCGGTTTGGTGTAAGGAAATCGTGCAGCAATCCGTCATAGGCTCGGTGAAATTTCCGATCCTCGCGGTCGTGCTCAACCAACTTTCGCTAACATGCGTTTCCAAGAAAATCGACCTGCAGGTAAGCGGTAACCTGGACTGCGCGTTCGATCAGCTGACGCTGCCGATCAATTATTTCTCCAGCGTGATGCACAACCTGTTGAAGAATGCCGTCGAGGCGATCCCGCAGGACGATCTGCTGCGGACTGTCCGGCTGACGATCCAGGAACATGAAGATCACTACCGGTTGACGGTGTATAATACCGGCTCCTACATTTCGGCGGAAGAACGCAACCGCATATTCGACAAAGGGTTCTCGACCAAATCGGAACAGGCGAACTCCGGACTCGGCCTGCACCTTGCGCACAATTATTTGCAGCATTACGGCGGTTTCATGGAATGCGAATCCACACTTGATCACGGCACGTCTTTCATCGTGTACTTGCCCAAACGGGCAACCGAAGCCGTCGGCCGTGCGGACCGGCTGCCCCTCGACGCCAGTTCGTCCTGAATTTCACGACATAAAGCCCGTTCGGGATTTCTATGCGATAGCATAGCTCCCGGAACGGGCTTTACTTTCCACCTGTCTCCTTACCGCGCCGGCTCGGTGACTTGCAGCGCTTTCTCGATAAACCGCAGCGCATCCGTCAGATGTTCGCTGAAATACGACCATTGATGGTCGCCTTCGAACTCCATATACTCATGCGGATAACCGAGCTGATCAAGCAGCGCTTTGAACGCCTGGTTGGCCGGGAACAGAAAGTCCGAACGGCCGCAGTTGAAATGCAGCGCCGGTCTTGCCTCATCCTTCACCCGCCGCCCCGCCAACACGTGCAAATCCAGCTCCTTGGCGTAAGGCCCGTACATTGGCCCCATGATCCGCGGCGTCGTGTCCGAGCGCAGATCCTGCGGCGTCATCAAGGAAACCGACACGAGCGCTCCCGAGATGCTTGCGGCTGCACTGAACACGTCGGGGTTGCGCAGCGCCAGCGCAAAGGCGCCGTAACCGCCCATCGACAGCCCGCACACGGCGCGTTTCGACCGGTCGGCAATCGTGCGGAATTCATGGTCGATGGTCGGGATCAAATCCTGGAGGATGTAATCCTCGAATCGCCCCGTCCCATCATACCAATTGACGTAAAACGTCCCGTGCCCGTACCCGCCGTCGTTCGGCATAACGACTATGCTCTCGCTGAGCTCCCGGGAAGCGATTAACGCATCCAGGGTCGCTTCCGCGTTTCCTTTCACCGTCCAGCTCGTTTCGTCGCCGTGCAGCCCGTGCAATAAATAAACAACGGGGTAACGACGATCCTCATCGAGATGATAACTATCGGGAACATAAACCTGGCACACTTTCCGGGCGAATAACGCTGCAGAAAAAAACGAAAACGGTTGAACGGCCATACGCTCTCTCCTCTACCCGGTGACTAAACTTGCCTTAGTTCAAGACGGCATGAATGTGTTCTTCCGTGATCGCCCAATGGGACGTATTCCATACGGTATCTTTGTTTTTCACGTATAAAATTTGCGGCGAAGCGTGTTTCACGCCGGTATCTTCAGCGATTTGGTTGGACACCGGACGCGATTCGATCACCTTCACCAGCAAGTAATCAACCTCCGGGTTCGGCGTCTTCCCAAGGTATGCTTCATACTCTTGCAGGGCATTGAAGCTCACCGGACAGGCCGTGCTATGTTTCAGAATAACAATTGGCTTGCTGACGCTGGCCGTGAGCGCTTGTTCCCACTCTTCGTTCGTCGTAATTTCTTTCCAAGAAGCCATGTTCAGGTTCCTCCGTCTCCTAATGGGTTTATTGAATCGTGAATGGAACGTTAGCTGCGATCCGCATAATAGAAGTGCGTGGCTTCGATGCGGTCCGTCAGCTCGATGATGCCGTATGAGTACTGCGGCTGCCGCCGCTTGTCAGCGGCCGAACCGGGATTGAACAGCAAAGTGCCGCCCCGTCTTTCCAGGAACGGGATGTGCGAATGACCGAAAATGACCACATCGACGGTCGAGTGTCCATGCGTATCGCAGAACGACTGAAAGGCGGTCTCGGGAGTCGAGCGTCCCCCGTCCCCGTGAACGAGTCCGATGCGAAACCCGCCGAGCGCAAGCACCTTTCGCTTGCCGAACCGTCGGATGATCTCCACCCCGTCGTTGTTTCCGGCTACACCGTCCACAGGGGCGATCGATTCGAATAAGGCGACGATCGATTCGTCGATCCAGTCGCCGGCATGCAAGATGCAGTCCACGCCTTGCAGGCCGCGCACGAGCGCTGCCGGAAGTGCCGTCGAGCGGCTGTTTAAATGGGTGTCGGATACGACGCCGATTCGCATGGCACAACCCCTTTCGCCTTTAACAACATTTTACCATAGTTCCCCTCTGCAGGACAAAAGATCAATGCTTTAACCCTGCCATGCGGCGGCAGGTTTTTAACAAACGACAAGCCCGCAGGCAGAAAACCTACGGGCTTGTCGCGCCGCGCAACGAGTGCGAGACTGCTTATTGAGGAGTTCCGGCCTTCTCGAGCGCCTGGCTGGAAATGGTTTCCTTGAACTTGGACATGCAGTTGCAAAGAAAATCTTTGCGGCAAATCGGGCAAGGCTCCTTCAGCAAGCGGTTGATATGAGTCGGCCTTGGTTGACCGGACGCATCCTTTTCATAAATCAAACGGCATACGGTCCTGTCTTTCATTTGAGCAACGATTTCGAACAATCCGTTCTTCGGATTGTGACTGACGATTTTGGCATCGACGACTTGTGGGTTATATGCCATCTTCGCACCCCTTTTCCAAAAAATAATGAGAGGTTACTTATTTGTATTTAGAATCATATCGCTCTTAACGGTCGCCGTCAAGCAGGTTGCCTAGTCCGCCGAGAATGCTCCCCTCTTCTTTACGCCCGCCCGGCCCCGCCGCGCTCATGACGCGGTCGGCCAGACGGCTGAACGGCAGCGATTGAATCCACACCCGTCCCGGTCCGCGCAGCGTTGCGAAGAACAAACCCTCGCCTCCGAATAAAGCGGTTTTGACACCTTTCACGAACTCGATGTCGTAATCGACTTCCTGCGTCATAGCTACCAAACATCCGGTATCGACGCGAATCAGCTCACCCGGCCGCAGCACGCGTTCGCAAATCGCCCCGCCCGCATGCACGAACGCCAGTCCGTCGCCTTCGATCTTCTGCATGATAAAGCCTTCGCCTCCGAAGAAGCCCGTCCCCAGCTTACGCTGAAAATCGATGCCGACTGAGACGCCCTTCGCGGCACACAGGAAGGCGTCCTTCTGACAAATGATTTTATTGCCGAGCTCGGATAAATCCATCGGCATAATACGGCCCGGGTACGGAGAGGCGAAGCTGACCCGCTCTTTCCCGGAACCGCGGTTCGTAAAGAGCGTCATGAACAGGCTCTCGCCGGTTAACAACCGCTTGCCCGCGCCGAACAGCTTCCCCATCAGCCCTTTCCCCTGATCGCTGCCGTCGCCGAAAATCGTCTCCATATGGATACTCTGATCCATCATCATTAAGCTGCCCGCCTCGGCAATTACGCTTTCGCCGGGATCGAGCTCAATTTCAACGTATTGCATTTCGGAGCCCACAATTTGATAATCGATTTCATGTGCGTTCATCGGTTCCTCTCCCCTTCTTCATCCTGCTTATATGCATATGTACGAGACGATCAGCTGCGCGTTTCACTTATAACCGGGAAGCTCGGACGGATACGAGTTAGGACGTATAGTCGATATGTAATTTTTCTGCGGCTTGTTTAGCCTGTTCTCTCGCTTGGGACGTCGTGTCCGCCGAGCTCAGCGCGACAGCCATCCTTCGGCCGGGCTTCGTCTCCGGTTTGCCGAAAACGCGGACCTGCGTGTTCGGAACCGCCAGCGCTTCCCCGATGCCGCCTATGCGGAAATCCGTGCTGTCGCGATCCGCCTTCAACGTATACGACGCACCCGGCGTCAACAGACGAACTGTCGGAATCGGATAGCCGAGTATTGCCCTTACGTGCAGCGCAAATTCGGACAAGTCCTGCGTCGCCATCGTGACCATACCGGTGTCGTGCGGCCGCGGGCTCACTTCGCTGAAGTACACGCGGTCCGTCGCCAAGAACAGTTCAACGCCGTATAGCCCGTATCCGCCAAGCGCATCGGTGATCGCTTTCGCAATCGCTTGCGACGCTTCGATTTGCGCGGCGGACATCTCGTGAGGCTGCCACGATTCGATATAGTCGCCGTCCTTCTGAATATGGCCGATCGGCGCGCAATAAGCCGTGCCGCTGACAGAACGGACCGTCAGCAGCGTAATCTCCGAATCGAACTTGATAAATTCTTCGACAATGACGCGGGTCCGCTTGGCGCGGCCGCCTTCCATCGCATAGTTCCACGACGTCTCGATATCCTCCGGGGTCCGGCAGACGCTCTGTCCTTTGCCGGACGAGCTCATGATCGGCTTAATCACGCAAGGAGTGCCGATCTCGGCAACGGCAGCGCGAAGCTCCTCCAGACTATCGGCGAACGCGTACTTCGCCGTCGGCAGCCCGAGCGTTTCCGCAGCCAGGCGGCGGATGCCTTCACGATCCATCGTCAACCGCGCCGCATTCGCGGTCGGCACGACCCGGTACCCTTCCGACTCGAGCTCGACGAGCGTCGGCGTCGCGATCGCTTCGATCTCCGGCACGATCAGATCCGGCCGCTCCTGCTCGATAATCCGCCGCAGCGCTTCCCCGTCCAGCATATTCACGACGTGCGAGCGGTGCGCGACCTGCATGGCCGGCGCATGCGCATAACGGTCGACGGCGATCGTTTCAACACCGAGACGCTGCGCTTCGAGCACGACCTCCTTGCCCAGCTCGCCCGAGCCGAGCAGCAGCATTTTTTGGGCTTGTCCTGATAAAGGGGCTCCGTACATCAATAAATCCTCCTGATGGTTAACTTTTTTAGGCCTATCGCAGTTATACTGTACTTGCCTCATTTTTTCAACCAAAAAATGCATTTCCCGGCTTCCGGTTCCGCTCAAAACGACCGAAACCGTTCTAATGACGCTTTGCATCCGGTTATGACCCCAGAATATGTTACTATTTGTGCAAAAACCCTTCATAAAAATCTTACGAAAGTAAAGGAACTTATGATAAAATAAATAAAGAAGAGGTGAGAACGATGAGTGATCAACCGCAAACGATGTGTCCGAAGTTTGAAGCGGCTTTTGAAATTTTAGGTAAACGCTGGACCGGCTTGATTGTCCGCGCGCTGCTGGTGGGCCCGCGCAGATTTAAAGATATTTCAGAAATGATACCCGGTATGAGCGATAGAATGTTGGCCGAACGGTTTAAAGAGCTCGAGGCCGTAGGCGTTATTAGCCGACACGTCTATCCCGAAACGCCGGTGCGAATCGAGTACCAATTGACGGATAAAGGAAAGGCGCTGCGGCCGGTCATGGAAGCCGTGCAGCAATGGGGAGAAGCATGGTGCTGTAAACAGTAACCATGTTTCTTCCTTCTTCATGTTAGGGGGTACGGCTATTCGCCGTACCCCGTTTCAGCCATATAGGTAACGGGGTAGTAAAATAGGCGGCTTCCGCACCGGGGACAGGTTGTCGTCGCTTGGAGGTCGTCCAACCCGTTCATCCACATGGCAAAAGAAAAAGACGATTCATGGTTGATCGTCCGAATGATATCGTTATGTTGCACGTAGTCGCAATCCCGTGTACTGCAGCAAGCGCGCACTTTATAACAGCTGTTCAAGTCGGACACGTCCTTCCGGGAAGTAGTCAAGCTTCCTTTCTTGGTATGTACGCGATCCTTTCATTTTATGCATGACCGATCAAAGACGAACGATGAGCCGTCACACTTTCGGCGCATCGCTTCCAAGATCAGTTCGTCGAGCTCCATACTTATTTTCACTACAAGCGGATCCGTTAGCGTCAAGCCTTTATCGATCACGAGAATGTTTAGATCATCGATGCATTTTTGAATTTGACATCCCAGCTCGCTGCCTGATATGTTCATGATCGATTCCCCCTATTCATACGTTCGTTTTTGCGAACAACTGCATAACTTGAGAGGCTCTTCGATCTCGGTTACTGTTTATTTACCCTTTACAACAGGATCGAAATCGCCTATTTTACATTTTACTTTCATTTTGCATCATCTTTTTGGAAAAGTTGCAGACGGATCTATGAGCATTGTTAATGATTTCCTACTATTCATCGATATTTGAGGTGGCAAGTCATGTCTAGAATATTGTTGGTTGAAGATGATCATAGTATCGCAGATATGATATCCATCTACTTGAGCGAAGAAAATTATTCGGTCAGCATCGCCTATACCGGCCAAGAAGCTATCGATTTGTTTAACGAAGCTGAACCGGATGTTCTTATACTCGATTTGATGCTGCCGGATACGAACGGTATCGACTTGTGCAAGCAGTTCCGCTCCAAATCGACGGTGCCCATCATGATTGTGTCCGCCAAGAGCGAAGTGGCCGAGCGGGTGAACGCCCTGATGAACGGCGCCGACGATTACATGTGCAAGCCGTTCAGCATGCGCGAGCTGGCTGCCCGTACGAGCGCCCTGCTGCGAAGATCCGCGCTCACGCATAAGGTCAAAGCGGCCGCTTCTGCCGCTTCCACCAAGCCCGCAGCGCAGCAGGAGACAAGCAATATTGTAGTCGATATGGAGAAACGGTGCATTTACGTGCATCGCCAGCCTGTTGAAACCACCTACTCCGAATTTGAAATCATGAAGCACTTCTGGCTTCATCCGGGCAAAGTGTTTTCCAGGGAGGAGCTGTTGAACAACATTCGCGGCATCGATTCTTTCGTCACCGAGCGCTCCGTAGACGTACATATTACAAATTTACGTAAAAAAGTAGAAACCGATCCCAAGGATCCGAAGCACATCAAGACGGTGTGGGGTGTCGGATACAAGTTCCAGCAGTAAAAAAACTCCTTTATGCCGCATCAAGCGGTTAAAGGAGTTTTTGATGTGTCCGATTATTTCCTGGTATTCCCGTTATCCGGAAACACATACTGAATCATGGTATTAAACTCGTTCGTATAATCGGCGAACGTGCCACGCTCCTGCTCTTCCTTGGCGTAAAAGCGGACACGCTGCACGAAATTCGGGTTGGCCGATACGTATACGTCTTGAATATGGGTCGGCGCCATGGTCAGCACCAGCTTGCGGATTTCGTCGGCTTTGCCGTAGCCGAGCCCTCCGTTCTCCGTCCAGGAAATCCGGTTGGGAGTCCCCTCCACCGCGCCGAATAAACCTGCGCCGCCTTTAGCTGTTATGCGATGACCCCACGTATCCGGATTCGCTTCCTCGTCCGGCTTATGTCCGTCCAGCACTACGGCGACGTACGCGTTAACTTCCGTCAGCAGCACTTGCGCGGCTTGAACGCCTTCAAGATCGGCGATTCTAGACGCTATCCCCGGTTCGAAGCCCATCGTCTTGGCCAGATGTCGATTCGTCATATCGAGCTGCGTGCGTCCGCCGTTTTCCGGCTGCTGGCGGTTCTCCTGTTCTTGAATCCAACGCGGCTTCACACCAAGCGATGCGTCTTCGTTGTTGCGGGAATCGCGGTCGAATAAGGCTTGCTGCCGGTGGTCGTTCAGCCCTCCCCCGGCACTGCTCGTACCCGGCTTGTTGCCTGCGCAGCCGGCAAGCACCAGCAAGCAGACGCCTGAGACGAGCCCTATGCGCTTCGTTCCTTTGCCTAATGCTCGATACATGCTTGACATTCCCTCCTGTCCATCCTAACACAGCTAAGACTTAAGCTTAGGATGAATCACAGGGTGGAAATTATGCGCCAGCCTTATTTCTTTTTGTCAGATTCAGGGTCGAAGCCGGCATCGACTCCCGATAAGAAGCGGCGCACCGCCTCCTCGGATAAATCTCCCTGTTCCTTAAAGCGGGCCAGCTGCTCCGCGATGCTGCGGCCGATCGACTCGAATTCGGCCTCCTGCGCGGCATACGATGGGTCAAACCATACATAGTCGCCTTCCGGACCGTTGCGCAAAAAGGGCTTTTGCCAATGCTCCGGATACGTGTAAGGCTGCTCTTCGAACAAGAGACCGAGCACGTCGTCGGAGTCAAGCGGAAGCAGTTGATGGAACACTTCATCTTGTGCCCCTGGCGTGCCGATGGCCGCGACGTTGCGATGCAGGTAAGCATAGTGCAAGTAATGCTCCGCACTCACCTTGTCCTTGCTGATTTCATACAGTTCCAGCTCGCTCTCCTGCAGCGTTCTGACCGTTTCCAACCGCTCTTGAATGGAGGATGAAGGGACGAGCCTCCACTCCTTCCATGAAATACCCGGTTCTTGGTTATTACTCACGATTAGCCCCCCTTATTCCCGATTCAGCTTTTTTCCATGGACGGTTCTTCGGTCAAGTTTAAAGCCCGACGCGGCAGTCGCCAACGACGGAATACGGACATCATCCGGAGAACAACAATGACGGCAAACAAGACGAGCAGCTGCCAAGAGCCTTGCACCCAGCCTAAGCCGATCAAGAAGCCGGTCAGCATCGCCCACACCGCATAAATTTCGTCTCGCAGCACAAGCGGTTTACGGCCCGCCAGCACATCGCGGATGATGCCGCCGCCGATCCCGGTCAGCATGGCGGCTACGATAACCGCGGACAGCGGGGCGTTCATTTGCGTCGCGTACAGCGCCCCCTGAATGGCGAAAGCCGACAGGCCGATCGCGTCGAACAGCGCTTCCCACGTTTTCCACTTGCGAATCCAGCTGACAGGAACGATAAAGACGAGAAATGCGGCGATAAGCGCCGTCAAGAAGTACGTCCGCTGCTCCCACAAGGTCGTCACCGGAATGCCGATCAATACATTGCGAACAACCCCGCCGCCGAAGGCGGTGACGAGGGCCAGTACAAACACGCCTAATATGTCGTACTCTTCTTCCATGGCAACGACCGCGCCCGAAATGGCGAACGCGATCGTGCCGATCATGCTGAATAACTGCAGGTTAATTTGAAGAAGCTCATCCATCCGATTAATCCAAACTCCAATCTAAGTTTACGACGTTCCCGGTACGGGACGATTCGTAAATCGCTTCGAGTACCAAACTGTTCGCCAGGCCCGACATGGCGGACGTCATCGGCTCGCGCCCTTCGCGGACACATTCCAGGAAGTGTGCGTTCATCCGAATGCGGGGAACTTCGTCTCCTTCGGGCACGTTCACTTCCACGTCGGCTGTCCGGTCGAAGAGCTCGGTGTGCAGCGTGCCCTGGCCCATTTTAAGCGAAGCGCCGCCGTCCGTGCCCATTAAATAAATATACGGACCGTTGTCCTGGAACGTCGTATTCGCCGCCCAGCTTACGTCCAGCGTAATCGTACCGCCATTCTCGAGCTTGATCAGCGCGGTTGCCAAATCTTCCACGTCGTAGAAGCCGTTCCAATCCGGCTTGCCCCAGTCGCCGATCCCTTTGCGCTTCGGCCCGAATTCGGCATAGGTCGTACCGAAGACGGACACCGGCTTCGGGCTGCCCATAAAATGCAGCGACAAATCAAGCATATGTACGCCTAAGTCGATTAACGGACCGCCCCCCGCTTTATGCATTTGTGTAAACCAGGAGCCCCAGCCCGGTATTCCTTTACGCCGCATCCAACCGGCTTTCGTATTGTAGATGCGTCCGAGCGCGCCTTTGTCGATCTGCTCCTTCACTTGCAAATACACGGATTCCCAGCGCTGCTGATGCGAAAGCATCAGCACTTTGCCGGATTTATGGTGGGCCTTGACGATTTCCTTCGCAGAAGCGGCATTCATGGCCATCGGTTTCTCCAGCAGCACGTGTTTACCCGCCTGCAGCGCTTCGATGGCAATCGGCGCATGCACGTCGTTCGGGACGGCTATGACGACGGCATCGACCCCCGGATCCTGCAGCAGTTCCTGATAGGTCGCATGAACGTTCGGTATGCCGTATTGCTTCGCCCGTTCGAGGGCGAGCGGCTGGTATACGTCCGTCACAGCCGTGACGACGGCGCCCGGCGTCGCCTGGAAGCCTTTCATATGCTCATTGCCGATACCACCGGCGCCGATGATGCCGATTTGAATCCGATCATTGGCAGACATCGCAAATTTCCTCCCATTCAAGATGTAATGGTGCTTCTTACAGAATGCCCATATCCTTTGCTTTTTGCGCCGCTTCTTTGCTGCTTTTTCCGCCAAGCTTCTTCAAAATGTTGCCTACATGCACTTTCACCGTCCGGATCGAGACGACGAACTTGTCGGCGATTTGCGTCTGCGTGTGCCCTTTCTCGATTAAATCGAGCACTTGAATTTCCGTTGGCGTCAGCAGCTCGCGCAGCTCCTTGGCCCGCACATCCTGTTCGAGCTGCTTCAAGCGCCGGAATTCCTCACGCATTTGCGCCGCTACGCTCGGATGGATGGCGCTGCGGTTCGCATAGGCGCTGCGCACCGCTTTCGGAATTTCAGCGAAATCCGATTTCACCATATAATCGACCGCTCCCGCTCTAAAAGCCTCGAAGATCATGTCCTTTTCCTCCATCGAGGACAACATGATCACCCGCGCGCCGCTGCACTTCACAATCTCGGCCGCCGCCCATAGCCCTTCCGGGCTGTCGGACATCATAATGTCCAGCAGCACGACGTCCGCTTCCGTCCGTTCGAGCAGTTCCACAGCGTCGGCGCCGCTGGAAGCCGTTCCGACGACCTCGATGTCCGCTTCCTTGTTCAAGTAGCTTTTCAAGCCGACCAGCCAATCGGGGTCATCCTCCACGATGGCAACCCGGATGACGTTCGTCTCCATCTCAGATCAACCCTTTCCTTCAACAGAATTATCATGCTGCTGCTTCGGCTTCGGGAACTGCATGAATACGCTCGTGCCCAGCCCCGGCTTGCTGTGTACGTTCATGGTGCCCTTATGCTTATGCACGATGGCATAGCAGTAAGACAGCCCTAGTCCGAAATTCATCTTTTTCCCGCTCTTCGTCGAGTAAAAAGGATCGAACACCCGTTTCAGCTGATGCTTTTCCATCCCGATTCCGTTGTCCTTGATTTCCACCACGATTTTCCGTTTCGTCTCCGTCATACGCACGATTAACACGCCGCCTTGCGGCATCGCTTCCATCGCATTCGTCAGCACGTTCGTCCATACTTCGACGAGCTGCGCGCGGTCAGCTTCCATGGCTCCCCTGTACGCATACTCCTCGCGGACCTCGAAGCCGCTTAACTCCGGAGCCAGCATGCGCAGGCATTCGTGCATGACATCGGCGGGAACGATGCGTTCCTTCTGCAGAACGACCTCCTGCGTTTGGCCTTGAATCCGGTACATCATATCGTAAATGTGCTGGGAAGCGTTCATAATTACTTCCAAGTCCCGCACGAGCTCGACCGGATCGGGACTGCCTGTTGCGGCATCGGATTTGATTTTTTCGCCAAACAGCCGGATTTTCCCTACGTCGTTCTTGATCGCATGGTTCAGGATCGACGTTCCCGATGTAATCGCCCGCAGCGTATAATCGAGCTTCTGGTTTTGGATCGAAATTTGCAGCCCCATAAAACCGTACCGAAAGCTGGAGCCGATAATAACTGCAATCGTAAAGGCGATAACCCAGGCGTTATACCGCCACAGCTCATAAATGCCGAGAAACGTCGGAAATAAATATAATGTGAATAGAGCAAAAAATAACGTCGGCGCCGCCGCCGCCGCAACCAGAAACCGGCTGCGGCGCAAGAACGAGTTGCGCTCGCGGCAGGCCGCCGTCAGCAGCAGGCCGATGCCGGTAAGGATATAAGGCGTCGCCCAGAACGTAACATAACCGTAAGGAATCGGATCGTTCGGCTTCGGTTCGAACAGGAACGTTCCGGCAAGCGGCAGAAGCAGTGCCCACGGCAACCATTTACGCCAAGTCCACAGCGGATAATTCGGGTGATAAACGATGGCGAACATCAGGAACGTGTACGGCAGTCCATAGTAACAAATTCGGGACGCAATGAGCTCAGCGTTCGCAAGCAGTTGAGCGACCGGCTCGGTAAGCCATTGTCGCTCGAGCAAGTACGGAACCACCTGATCGGCAATGACCGCGGACAAGCCCCCGGACCCGCCGGTAAAGGCAATGCTGCTGATCCATCGGGTCGTCAGCCGCTTCGGATCGGTTACGAGCAAGAGCAGCCCGACAGTCCATAGACCGATGAGTACGAACAGCATGGTCAATCACTTCCGTCTCTTAGAGATAGTCCTGCTTCAGCTTCTCCAGCTCGCTGAGCGAGCGCTCCGCAAAGCGGCGGAGCCGGTCGAAGCTGGCGATCTCCCGATCGAGGGCCTGCAGCAGCGATTGTTTGTAATCCGGAATCGAACCGTGATAAGCGGCGATCGTTTGCGGCGGCATTAAGGCGATCTCCTGGTAGGCCAGCGCGCGGCGTTCATGAAAGAACGGCACGTCCGGGTTCATCGGATTGTGCAAATCTCCTTGGGCCGGATGTTTCACTACGGCAAGAATGCGCACAGCCGCTTTACCGGTTGACATCAGCTCGACGACTTCGCCGATGTACTCTCCCGTTTTGTATGACGCCGTAACAATTTGACCCGGTTGACATGTATCCGATTGCATATGAATTCTCCCTTCCTTCATTCAGGTTTCGGCTGGATTACGTTGTTACGTTGTTCTCATCCAGGCGTAGAGCTCGGCGACCCCTTCCATTCTGTACCGCTTGCCGGTCGGAACACCGCGCTCCAGTTTGACCAGGCAAGGTACGCTTTCGATCTGCCAGTCATAAGGCAGCTCCCGGCACAAGTTGATGTTCGTCTGTCCGATAGTCAGACCCGGATCCATGGAGGCCACGACCTCCAGCATTCGCCGGCCCGCTTGACATGTGCCGCATAGCGGCGTATGGAACAGCACATAACGCGTCGGTTCGTCCGCTCGGTCCGCAGGCGTAACGGGCGGGAGACTCAGGGCCTTCAGCTCCTTCTCCGACCAGTCGGGCAATCCCATCTCAACGCCCCCTTCTCGGCTTTATTTTTGAATGTTGCTTCCGGGTGGACAAATCCGGTATGATGGTACTATATTGATCTACAGGCAGGTGTATACAAATGTCGGAAATGAATAACTCGGAAGAACCGCGCAAGGTGAGCTTGGCGGATGCGATCAAGAACAAGCTTGCACAGAAGAAACAAGCTCAGCTTGACGCGAAGAACAATCCGCAGCAGCGGGCTGGCAGCGACGCGGTCATGCGCAGCCAGAACAATAAGAAACCGAACAATCAACGCCGTCGTACCGGCGGAAGCTAATCGGCCATAGGTGTTAAAGAAGGATGAGGGCTGCCCGGAAGGGCTGCCGCTCATCCTTTTCTTTTGTCGCGCGCGACGGAAGCAAACGCGCTGGCGTCAGACTTGTATTAAGCGTAGGCAAGCTCGCGCTGACGCTTAATATCGTCGTTCTCCAGAAACTCGTCGTACGTAATGACCTTGTCGATAATTCCGGCCGGCGTAATCTCGATGATGCGGTTGGCGATCGTTTGCACGAACTGATGGTCATGCGAAACGAACAGCATCGTGCCGTCGAAATCGATCAAGCCGTTGTTCAGCGCCGTGATGGATTCAAGATCCAAGTGGTTCGTCGGCTCGTCGAGCAGCAGTACGTTCGCGCCGCTCATCATCATTTTGGACAGCATGCAGCGCACTTTCTCGCCTCCGGACAGTACGCTCGCCTTCTTCAGCGCTTCTTCGCCGGAGAACAGCATCCGACCCAGGAACCCGCGGAGGTACGACTCGTCTTGATCCTTCGAATATTGACGCAGCCAATCGACCAAATTCATATCGGACTGGAAATAAGCCGAGTTGTCTTTAGGGAAATAGGCTTGCGTTGTCGTTACGCCCCAGCTGTACTCACCGGAATCGGCTTCGATTTCGCCCATCAGGATTTGGAACAGCGTCGTTTTGGCGATCCCGTTCGGGCCGACAAGGGCGATTTTATCCCCTTTGTTCACGGTGAAAGAGACATTGTTCAGCACAAGCTGGCCGTCGATCGTTTTGTTGATCCGGTCAACCTGCAGCAGTTGTTTGCCCGCTTCGCGTTCCGGCGTAAATTTAATGAACGGATATTTGCGCGTCGACGGCTTGATGTCCTCAAGCTGAAGCTTCTCGAGCGTTTTCTTCCGGGACGTCGCCTGCTTGGACTTGGACGCATTGGCGCTGAATCGGCGAATAAACTCCTCGAGCTCCTTGCGCTTCTCTTCGGTTTTCTTGTTTTGCTCCCGCACGAGCTTGAGCGCCAGTTGGCTGGACTCGTACCAGAAGTCGTAGTTGCCGACGTACAGCTGGATTTTGCTGAAGTCGATGTCCGCGATATGCGTACATACCTGGTTCAGGAAGTGACGGTCATGGGAGACTACGATGACGGTGCCTTCGTAGCGGGACAAGAAGTTCTCCAGCCAGCGGACCGATTCGATGTCCAAATGGTTCGTCGGCTCGTCGAGCAGCAGAATGTTCGGATTGCCGAACAACGCTTGCGCCAGCAGGACGCGCACCTTCTGGCTGCCGTCAAGTTCTTTCATTTTGATATCGTGCAAATCTTTCGGGATGCCAAGACCGATCAGCAGCTCCGCCGCATCGGACTCCGCCTGCCAGCCGTCCAGCTCTTGGAATTCGCCCTCAAGCTCCGCCGCTTTCATGCCGTCATCTTCGGAGAAATCGGGCTTTGCGTAAAGCGCATCCTTTTCCTCCATAATTTGAAACAGTCGGGCGTGGCCTTTAATGACCGTTTTCAACACGTCGATTTCGTCGTATTCAAAATGGTTCTGCTTCAATACGGCCATGCGCTCGCCCGGCGTAATGCTCACTTCGCCCTTGTTCGGTTCCAGCTCGCCGGATAAAATTTTCAGGAACGTCGATTTGCCCGCTCCGTTCGCGCCGATCAACCCGTAACAGTTGCCCGGAGTAAATTTGATGTTGACGTCTTCGAATAACGCGCGTTTGCCGTATCTTAACGTGACGTTAGTTACCGTAATCATGAATCGATGACCTACTTTCCCATGGACTAAAACTAAACGATAAAACAAATAGCTTCCAAACGTATATTATAGCATAACTAGAGCTTGTTTCCCAAAAAGATTATGCAGGGCGCCTTTATTTCTGTTGGGAGATGCTCTCGACCAGCTCCGACAGCTCCGACCAGCGCTCCATCGCCTGCTCCAGCTTCTCGGTAAGCTCCTGCTCCTCGCGGTAAAGCTCCTGCACTTTGCCGTAGTCGCTCCCGGCTCTCTCGATGCCCCGCTTCACTTCCGCGAGCTTTTCTTCCATATCGGCGATTTTGCCTTCGATTTCGTCCCACTCTTTCTGTTCTTTAAAAGAAAGCTTTCTCGGACGGTTCTGGTTCGCCTCCCGGCGGTCGCCTGCCGTCGATGCCTGGCCTTGCGCACTCTTCGGTGCATCCGCCTTCCCGGTACGAGCCGTATCGCTCTCCTGCTGCCGCTCCTGCTTCGTCTGCTCCAAATATTCGCTGTAGTTGCCGTAAAACTTGCGCACCTTCCCGTCCCCTTCGAAAACGAACAAATGGTCCGCCGTCCGGTCCAGGAAATAACGGTCATGGGAGACGGTGATGACGACACCCGGGAAGTCTTCCAAATACTCTTCGAGAATCGTCAACGTCTGAATGTCGAGATCGTTCGTCGGTTCGTCGAGCAGCAGCACGTTCGGTTCGCCCATCAGCGTCCGCAGCAAATACAGCCTTCTGCGCTCGCCGCCCGACAGCTTGCCGATCGGCGTCCACTGTTGAGCCGAGGTGAACAGGAACCGCTCCAGCATCTGTGAAGCGGTAATGGCTTCGCCGCTGGTCGTGCGGATCACTTCGGCCGCTTCCTTGATGTACTCGATCGCCCGCATCTTCTCGTCCATCTCGACGCTCTCCTGCGTATAGTAGGCAAGCTTAACCGTCGGTCCGACGGCGATTTCGCCGCTGTCCGGCTGAATCCGTCCGGCCAGCATGTTGAGGAACGTCGATTTGCCGGTGCCGTTCGGACCGATGATGCCGATGCGGTCTTCGGGCAGCACGATGTAGCTGAATGAGTCGACGATGCGGCGCGTGTCGTAAGCTTTTGAGACATCCTCAAGCTCCATAATCTTTTTCCCTAGACGGCCTGCGCCCAGCGACATATCGAGGCTTCCGGACGGACCGTCGACCTTGCGGTCGCGCAGCTCGACGACGCGGTCCACGCGCGCCTTCTGCTTCGTCGTCCGCGCTTTTGCGCCTCTTCGCAGCCAGGCCAGCTCGCGCCGCAGCAGGTTCTGCCGCTTGTCTTCCATGGAGGCTTCCCGTTCGAGGCGTTCCGCTTTTTTCTCCAGAAACGAAGCATAGTTCCCTTCGTAGCTGTACAGCTTGCCGCGATCCAGCTCGAACATGCGATTCGTCACCCGGTCCAAGAAGTACCGGTCGTGCGTAACAAGCAGCAGCGCGCCTTTCCACCCGGCGAGGAAATCCTCCAGCCATTCGACCGTCTCGTGGTCGATGTGGTTGGTCGGCTCGTCCAGAATCAGCAGGTCGGCAGGCTGGATGAGCACGCGCGCCATCGCGACGCGTTTGCGCTGGCCGCCGGACAGGGTGCCGACCTTCTGCGCGAAGTCGCGGATGCCGAGCTTGGAGAGCACCGTCTTTGCCGTCGTCTGCGCATCCCAGGCGCCGCTGGCGTCCATCCGGCTTTGCGCGGCGAACAGCTTCGCCTGCCGCTTCTCATCCTCCGGCGCGAGCTGGAGTTCGGCGAGCGCCCATTCGTACTCGCGGAGTGCCTTCATAATCGGCGTATCGCCGTGGAACACCTGTTCGAGCACCGTCGACTCCATGTCGAACTCGGGCTGCTGCGGCAAATATTCGACGTGAAAATGATTGGCGTGCGTCAGCTTGCCGCGCTCCGTCGTTTCAAGACCGGCCATCACCCGAAGCAGCGTCGATTTGCCCGTCCCGTTCACGCCGACGAGACCGATCCGCTCCTTCTCATTGATTTGAAACGAAATGCCGTCGAACAGCACTTTTTCACCGTAGCTTTTATATAAATCTTCAACCGTCACGATATTCATGATCGTATCTTCCTCTCTTCAAGCGGCTGCTTACGGGCAAGGCTGTTACGCCTCGTACAAGGGCGCCGGGTCCATCACGTAAGCGGCGAGCAGCGCCGCGGTATGAGCGATGCCTTGCCGGTGCGTCCGTTCCATCGCATGCGAAGCGTGTACGCCAGGACCGATCAGCGCGGCGCGAATGTTGCTGCCTCCGCGCAGGGCGGCCGAGGCGTCGGATCCGTACTGCGGGTAAATGTCGACCGCATAGGACAAGCCTTCGCGTTTAGCCAGCTGGATCAATTGCGACGTCATCGCGTAATCGTAAGGCCCCGACGAGTCTTTGGCGCAAATCGAGACGTCCAGCTCGGTGCAGCGCAGATCGTCACCCATTGCCCCCATATCGACGGCGAGCAATTCGGTAATGTCGGAGGGAATCCATGCGGCGCCGTGCCCGACTTCTTCATACGTGCTAATCAGCAGCTGAAGCGTGCAGGCCGGCTGAACGTTCTCCCTTTTCAGCCATTCCAGCAGTCCGAACAAGGCCGCGACGCCCGCTTTATCATCTAGGTGGCGGGACTTGATATACCCGTTCTGCAAAAATTGCGCGCGCGGATCGAACGAAATAAAGTCGCCTGTCCCGATCCCAAGCGCCTTCACATCCTGCTCCGATGCGACCGGCTCGTCGAGCCTCACTTCCATGACCGCCTCTTCGCGTTTCAGCTCGCGGGCGTCGGCGAACACGTGGACCGACGGCTTGTTGGTCATAATCGTCCCCGTGTAGGTTCGTCCGTCACGCGTGTGGACGAGGCAATACTCGTTCTCCACGGAGCCGAGCATGTATCCGCCGATCAGCGTGAATCTCAAGGCTCCGTTCGATTTGATCGAACGCACCATAGCGCCCAGCGTATCGACGTGTGCGGATAAGCCGATCGTCCGGCCGGGCTCGCGCCCTTCTACCGTCAGGATGCCGTTGCCCTTGGGCGTCAGCTGCATCGTATAACCGAGCCCCGCGGCTTCCTGCTTCAACAGGCGCATGATATCCGCGCAAAAGCCGCTCGGACTGGGGGTTTCGAGCAGCGTTCGGAGCAGCTGCAGCATATATGACTCGTTCATGTTCAAGTTCACGTCACGCTCCTTTATTTGATTCGAATTTCGTTTTCGTGTAAGCTTTTGGATGGAATTGCATAACTGCAGACGAACCCTCAAGGAGGAAACAAAATGACAACCGAAGCATTGCCGCCGAAAACCTGTTCGATCGACCGGATGATTACGGTGGAAGCCGACATTGAGAAAGTATTGAGCGGCCAAAAAACAACTACCCGCCGCAACGGACGGTACGCTGACCCGGGTGAAATTATGGAGCTGCGCGGGCATCGATATGAGGTCACACGCGTCTACCAGCAATCGATCGGCGAATTGACCGACGAGAACGTGCAAACGGAAGGTTACCCGAGTGTAGAGGCCTATAAGACGTACATCATGTCTTTGCATGCCGGGATGCCGTGGATGCCGCAAATGAAAATGTGGGTTCACGAGTTTCGCGCCTTGTAAGAAAAGCTCCTGTTGAAATGAAAACAGTGCAGCGCGGCGCCGTTTGCCCGCTTGAGGACTTCCTCAAGCCGGCGACCGGCCGATCTCGCTACACTTGTTCTTGTTTGTTCACCCATCCCCCTGCTTGGAGGTTGTTTGCCGCTCATGTACGCTTGGCTCGTTTATATTCACGTGATCAGCGCGATGGTATCCATCGGTCCGTTCTTCGTCCTCTTGCCGATGCTTCGCAAGCTGCAAAGCGCCGAAGGCGCCGTCCTGCATACTTATCTGGATTCATTTCAATTCGTCGTGCGACTTTCCAAACATACCGGTCATGTGCTGGTCTTCTCCGGCTTGCTGCTCATGTGGCTCAGCGGGCTGCCATGGACGACCCCGTGGATATTCGGCACGTTCGTCGTGCTGTTCGCTTCACTCTTCTTTATGGCTCGCGCCTTCTCACCGACACTCCGCAAGCTGCGTCAGCCGGATCACGAGCGTGAGGTTCTCGTCCGCAAATTAAGCCGGGCCCTTTATTTGTATATGTTCGTCTTGTTCGTTATGCTCGGTTTGATGGTCATGAAGCCCGCCTTGTGGTAGGGCTTTTCTTAACTTTCGAAATCGACGCACACGCTCGTTCCGTCAACCGCCTGCTTGAGGTACGCTTTCACTTCGACATGCAGCGGGTGGTTATCGTACACACTCAAATCGTCCTTGGAATCGAACTTCGTGATCAGCACGATGTCGTAAGAGCGGTCCGAACGAAGGACGTCAATCCCTACTTCGATCGAACGCAGCACCTCGATTTTGCCTTCCATATTTTTCAGCACCCCAGCCGTCGCTTGGACGGCTTCCGGGCTGCGGTCCTTCAATTTGAACATAACTACGTGTGTCAGCATCTCACGTTCTCCTTTTGTTGCTACGCATTATATGTATCATTCTGCTTATTTACCGGCTTGCACAGCCGACCATTCATCGAAGTTCCAAACCTTGATGGACAACTCATTATATCATTACCTGTAAGGAGGAAGCTAGATCGATTCACTTCCAAGCTGTCGTTTACGGAAGAAAATAGGATGACAGCCGCAAACGACGCAGCCGGTGCAAGAAAAGCTTTAACCCGATCAAGATCGGGTTGTCGCCCGCATGCCGGTCCATCGCCTTCAACACGAGAATACTGATATTGTCCGCAGCCCGGTGCTCCAGCGTCCGGGAAAGCAGCTCGTCGCAGATCGCCTGCGCGCCCTCCCCGCGGTCCCGGGCTGCCGTCAGCATGACGCGAATTTCCGTTTCCGGGAACGATCCGTGAAATCCGTCGCTGGACAGCAAGAACAGCGTCCCCGGCGTGTAAAGCCCGCTTTGCACCTCGACGCGCGGATTGCCGTTCATTCCGAGAAACGAGAGCAGAACGTTCCTCTTCGGGTGTTTACGTGCCGTCTCATTCGACATCAGCCCCCGCCGCACTTGTCCGTTTACCCAAGTATGATCGCGGGTGAGCCGCTTCAAGTCTTGGCCCGGACTAAATTTGTACACGCGGCAGTCGCCGATATGAACGATCAAATAAACGGCGCCGATCAAAAGAAGCAGCGTAAGCGTCGTTCCTTGACGCTCCCCCTGCTTATGACTTTGTTCCACGATTTGGCCGTGAATCGTTTGGAATTGCCGGACGGCTTCACGCTCGAACGCGCTCCACCGGTCCTTGCGATCGAGCAGCTTCGACAGCCGCTCCTCCAGCCATGTGCGAAGTCCCTCCATCGCGGCGTCCCCGGCCGCCCCGCCGGCCCCAAGCCCGCCCATACCGTCGGCAAGCGCCGCCACGGCATAAGGCGTTCCGCCAGCGGTCAGTCCAATGCGTATCAAAGAGCGGTCGTCGTTCGTCGCACGGTGCCAACCGCTATGGGTGGCGGCGCCATAGTGCCAGTGTACGGCAATCGTTTTTTTCACGGCTCAAGTCTCCAATTTATAGGTGATTTCGGTCGTTATGATGTTTACTATATCATCTTAGCCGAGCGGATGCACCTGAAAATGGGGTAAAAGTTCGCCGGTCACCCTTGCAACATGGCAAATTCCACAATTTTTGAGTCCATTTGACGACTTCATCTGACACTTAACTGTTTCATATAAAGGAACATCGCAATTGAAAAAAGTGAAGTTTAGCTTTTTACTTGAAGTATCGTTACATCACGCCGGATGAATACTCCCGGTGATTGTTAATTGAAAAGGAGATAAATTGTGCATGAGTAAAATCCGACGCATTCAGAAAAACTCCCGGAAAACGGGCGTGCTTTATAGCGACGCCGTGATCTTCGGTAACATGATGATCGTATCCGGGATGCTGCCTACCGATCATCTTGGTCGCCTTGTCGGCTTGGGGAATGCCGAAATCCAGGCCGAGCAAGTGTTTCAAAACATCAAGTCGGTTTTAGACGAAGCGGAAGTCCTTTTCTCCGATGTCGTCAAACTGACTATCTTTTTGACAGACATCCAACGCCGTTCTGAAATCGCCTCTGTCCGCGAGCGTTATTTCGGCAATGACAAGCCTGCCAGCACACTGGTTGAAGTGAGCAGACTCTCTCACCCCGACGCACTGATTGAGATTGAAGCCATGGTTTATTTGGGCGATTGAGCTGCGATGATCTTCAAATTTTATAGATGATTTCGGTCGATATAATTTTTACGATATCGCCTTCACGAAGAGGATGCGTCTGATAAGGAACCAACAACTCGCCGTTCAGCCATGTTCCGTTGCGCGATCCAAGATCTTTAACCGCGTATCCGTCCGGCTCTTTCACAAACTCGGCGTGCAGCCGGGATACGCCTGCCTCCTCGATCACCCAGTCGGCCTCCGCCCCTTGGCGTCCGATCACGAAGCTGGGCTTGCTCAGATCGATTCGCTCCAGGCTCCCCCCGCTCCCGCTTCGCGATACTTCCAAATACGGCATTTTCACATGAATGCCTGCTTGCGGCGGGCCAAGCAGGACGGTGGCATCCGATGGAAGCAGCAGCGTCGTTCGACCGCTTAATTCCGAATGGACGGAAGAATGCTGCCACAGGGATGGACCTGCCGCAACGTGACCAGCCTCGTTCCTTGCGGACGACGACTGGAGCGCATAATCTCCGGCTTCATTCTTATTCCATGCGGACGACCAGATCGGGTTATCGCCAGCTTTATCCCATGCTTGCGCCCGGACCGCATAACCGTCCGGTTCGGCAAGCGTCGATCGATCGTCCACCGGCGTATACAATTCTTCCACCAGTCCGGCACGGCTCAAAAATGCGTGCCTGGCTGCCTCCCCCTCTGCTTTCGGCGCCAATACGCCAGCGCTGCCTAGTTCGATGGAGCCGGGTCGTTCATACCCGCGTTCCCGTCCCATTCTCCGATAACCCCATAGTAAAGCAGCTCCCAAGAAAACCGTACTTCCCGCGCTCAAGTAAAGCTTCTGCTCGTTCGGATTTTCCGCATACAGCTTCCAAACGAAGCAAAGCACGAGCACAGCTCCCAGCAGGAGAAACAGCCGCTTCTTAAGCGGTTCAAAGGGTTGCTTTTCCGATTTATCGGGTACCGGTATCACAGCCTCGTCCCCCCAGGGCGTCTCCTTGAACAGGGGAGGTGCAGGCGGAACCAAGTCAGGGCGAACAGCAGACGAGGCTCCCGCCTCCATCATTTCCTGAATGACGGCGGATGGACCTGCTGCCGCTGCCGAACCCGGCGAACGCTCCAGCTGCCGCAGCAGTAACCGCTTCAGCTCCGGAAGGTTGAACGTTTCTTCCTGCAAGTAACGCATCACCTCCTGAAAGCCGTTACCCTGCAGTTCTACGACCCGATGGATCCAGCGGGAGGCCAAATGCTGCAAATCTGTGGAAACCGACGCCTTCCCGTCCAAATGTTCTTTAGGCACATAAGTCAAATACAGATCATCAAGCCCGAACCCGTAAAAAATAAAATCCTCTTTAAGCAAGTAACGTCCAGGCTGCAGCATATACACGCTGCTGTCGTCGAGCACTTCAACGATTTGCAGCAGCAGCCCGTAGTATTGCTTCAAAGAAAGCGGCTCGATTCTAAGCCCCTGCGTTAACATACGTTTGCCTGTAATATTGTAAAACAAAGTCAGCCTGGCGTCTTTTGCTTCCACTTGCAGCTCAAGCAGCTTCGGTATCCGATTCGCTGACACCATCCGCAATTGAAACTCGGACAGTTCTTCCTGCTTCAGACCCTCAGGGGCCGTTAGTGTCATAAAGTGACCCTGTTGTTTCTTGTAATCGACCTGAAGCCCGTAGATCGATTGTGTCAAGTTCATCCCCCCTTTATTCCGATCCGATCTTCATCTTTTCCTGCGCCTGGCTCAAAACAATCCGTCCCCCCCATAAATAAACGAGTAAACCGTCCCGGGCAGCACCGCCCACATGAAAGGAAAGCGAAGCTTGCCGTCCTCACGGTGACTGCTCGTGAATCCCGATAAGTCGCGTAAAATCCAGAGCTGAAATACGATCGCAAACGTCTCTTTTAACCGAACCATGCGATCATGCCGGCAAATAAAGACGATCAAGGCAATCAAACCGGCGAAAAATAATGAGGCGACCATCGCATACAGTGTAAAAACAGCGCCCGTCATGGCCCCTAACGCACCAAACAGCTTGACATCTCCGGCCCCTACGCCGCCCACCGCATATAGCAGCAGCATCGGTATAAATCCGCATGCCAGCCCCGCCGCCGAGAAAGCAAGCCCGTACCCGCCTTGAGCCATTCCATGCCCGAGCAAACCGGCGCCAATCCCCGCTGCCGTTAACCAATTCGGTATGATTTGTTTACGAATATCCGTTGCAAAAGCAAGCGCAAGCATCATTCCAACCATCCACCAAGCCCACATGTTCATCCTCCGATCCAGGCGCGTTCCGTCGCTTTTTTGCGCAGCACAACCGTTTTTTTGAAAAACGGCAGCAAAAATGTATAGCTGTACTGCGCTTCAACCGTGACGTATGCCGATGTCCCCGCGTTGAAATCCGGCAGCTGTAAATCCGTCACTTTCAGCTTTTCCGGTTGTAAGATGCCGGTTTCCGCAAACGAGGCGATTATCGGCGTCGCCGCTTCCGCCGCATGACGGCGAATGCTCGTTTTCAGCTCCTGCGTCGACTCGCCGCCCTTCGCCTCCAGCTGTTCCCGATACGATTTCTCCCAAGCCATCAGGCGCACAATCGGCTCCGGGATGAAGCGGCTGTAATTATCGGTGAACGATTCCGCGTCCACTACCTGCTGCCTTGCGGCGTTAGCCTGCGTCACCACCTGATCGAGCCAAACTCCGGGCGCACTCGCGGCCCATTGCTGCTTCGCCTCGTTGTACAACAGCTCGACCGGATACATATTCGAGGCGATTACTTTTGCCGTTTCGGAAACCGTGGATTGAAGCGCCATTTCGCATAGAGACAGACGGATAAACGATACGAGCAGCAGAAGCAGCGAGAAGAACAGCGGCAGCACCAACGCCGCTTCCAAGACAATTCCGCCCTCACGATCTTTCACCCACCGCATGCTGTTCACCTCCAATCGGACCCCGAAATAACTTGCCCTAGTAGCGCAAATCGGCCGTCTTGGACAAGCTGCATCTCGCTTTATCCGCCCCGCATGCGGCAAAGCCGTTATTTCCCAATAGACGCGTCACACCGCGCATAAACCAGAACGAAAACGCAGTCGAAGCGCTGCCGGACAGGTAGGTCGCGGTTTGGGTTAAATCGACACCCGTATTTACATACACCAGAGCCTGAATACGGGACAAGAGCGCCGCTTCCTTACTGTGCAGCAGCAAAAAGATGCGCAAATAATCTTTATAGCTTAAAGCGATCGCCGAACTAAGCTTTTTAGAAACCGGTACCGAATCCCCTTGAATCAAAAGCGCCATATCCTGCTGCGCTTGTACGGCCCCTTCGGCAACAGCCGCAAGCAGCACCAGCAGCGGCGAACCGGCTGCCAGCGAGTTGGCGTCCGGGGCAAGCAGCGCCTCCGCAACGCCAATCGCAAGACGAAACGCAAACATCTCCGCATAAGCAAGCGAATAATTGCCTGCGCAAGAAGCGGCGCCATAGATCATATACTCCACCTCCTGGTTGGCAAGCGGATGCTGCTCCGGCATCGAAAGCTCTTTGGATGTACGGATGCGGCCGTACGAATCTTTCTCCATTCCGAGCGTCCGGTAGCTGAACTTGCTGACGGCGTAATCATCGATATAATACTCGTCCCGAACCGTCGAGAGGACGTTCTCGAGTCCGGATGCCAGTTTAAGCGCGCTCAAACCCGCCTGATCCGGATTATCTAAAGGAGCCGTCGGGACGGAGGCAAGGTTATCCTGCTGACGATTCATCTCCATGAACGTCTGGAAATAGCCTTTTACCCCCGGCGTTGCCGGATTTCCCTGAAGCGAGTGATACAACGATTCGTAAGGGTCGACGCCGGAGACGAGACTGCAAGCGCCGATGCCGCGTCTCACTTGATCCAATACGGCTTGCGTTTTCGCCCGCTGCTCCCGCTTCGCGTCTTGAATGTTCTTCTGGCTTTGACTTCTGCGATTCATCTCCGGGGACATGCGTGTCCACGCGGTATCGAGCGTTTGCTTTGAGCCTTCGACCGCAGCGATCGTGTTCGCATATTTTTGCTGCGTAAACCAAATACCGTCGTTCATTTGCGCATGAAAGCCGGAAAATTGAGCGACGGCTCCGCCCGCATCGGCCTCCCATTGATCCAGCTCCTGTTTGCCGATCACTTGCACCCGGGCGAACACGTCGTCCGCTTTTGCCGTTGTGGAAGAGCCCCCTCCCCCGTTCTTGATTTGCTCCATTTCGGCGTTCAACGCATCGTTCGCTAGTACCGTTTGTTTGAACGCTTGCTGGAACCGGATGAGTTTCGTATGGAGCTCGTCTTGATCCAGCGCGGTTTTCCCTTGAAGGACCAGCAGCAGTTCGCCGTAACGCACGAAATTGGCTATCAACTCCTCGTATTGGGTTACCGTTTGCATCGCAATCTGATACTGGCTGGCGAGCTCGGCGCGGGATTGGGCGAGCTGCGCGATCGCTTGAACGGCGCCCGCGCCCGCCTGCGCCAAGGAATTGATTGAACCGTCAATGCTGCGGATTTGGTTCTGTAAGGCAGTCGCCTGAGCCTTGGCCTGCTGAAGCGCCAAACGCGTATCTTCAAGCGTATGAACACCGATACGCGCGCTCAATTCGTTCAAATCGCGCAGCTGCGTTTGATAGAACGGCGTGATGTCCGCCGATTTTTGCTTGATCGCGGCGAACTCCTGCCATGCCTCGTTCATCTTCTTGTCGCGCTCCCCGATCAGAGCCTCCACTTTAGAGGCGCGTTCACCGAACCGGGAGGCGTCTCCCATCGCGGCCGCAACACCGTTTTTCTGAAATTTGTCCACAATTTCCAGCGCAAAGTTAAGCGGTGCGCGATACTTCATTTCCTCTAAGATTTGCTGCCTCATCGTTTGATGATTGGATAACGGATATATTGGAGTCACTTTGGCCGTTCCCGGCACTAGCTCCTGACGCATCCATACGAATCGGTCGGCTCCCGCAGAATCCGACAAATTGTCGGACACCGTCTTGGCGAATTCGCCGTTCGCATCGACGGTTCCCGTTTCTATGGCGTACAAGCCGTAAGCCTGCAAATTTTTGGAATACGCGGACATGACGGAGCGGACACCGGCTTTCACGGCCAGCTCCGCCTCCTGATCCGCCGTTTTCCAGCGTAAAACGTCAATCAACAAACCTAAGAACAAAAGCAGCGGCAGTAAAATCATCATGAGATACATAGAAACGCCGCCCTTTTCGCTTCGCCACCATCGCTTGAAGCGGAACAATCGTTCACCTCCCGCCGTTCTCCTCATTCATGGAACACAACGACGATGCCGCTGCGCTCCAGCTCTTTCCTCAAGCCTTGCGACAGCTTGATCTTATCCTGATTCGAGGTTTTGAAAAAATGCCAGACGACGCCCTTTACTTGCACACCTTTCTTTAACAGCTCGAGATCTTTGGGCATTTGGACCTCGCGTAAATTTTTTTCATTGAACGTGTAGTAGGCTTGATGCGCGACGCCGGATGCGTCAAGCGCGTCGATCGTCCGTTTGGATTCGGGAGTCGCTTGAACGATCGTCTCCGTCCCGTTCACCAACAGCCGCACATACTCCGCCGCTTGCGCATGGCTCGTAACCGGCACCGGCTGCTTGACGTCGGAGGCGGGCTGCACCATGGCCGCCAATGCTTGTTTCGGCTTGATACGCCCTTGAATTTCCGAGATGAATGTCCGCGTAAGGTCCGTCAAGCGGATCGTTTCGACCGGCTCGACGACATATGACGCAGCGAACGCTTCGATCTCGGTGGACTTGAACCAGCGGCTCGCCGTTGCCGGCACCTCGATGTTCCTCTCCAAAGCCGCCCGTACGACCCTGAACAAACCGTAGTGCTGAAACGACAACGAGCCTCGTACGGAAACATCCAGCAAGCCAGCCGTTCGGGCCAATTTTCCGGCCGGCCCTTCCGCTGTATCGCGTTCTCCTGCAGACTGCGGTAAAGCTACGCGAACCGGGCTCATCGGGTTCGCCACATTAAACCATTGCGACAGGCCGTCGTCAGCCAACCGCCAATAAAGCCCGTCCCCGGCTTCAGGCCGGACCGCTCCTGTAACCATGTCCTTCCGGCTGTTGTCCCAGACATAGGCCGTTCGTTCCGCCAACCGGCCCGCGTTGAAATATAAGCCGGACTCGCGGTACATCATCACCGCAAGCCACAAGAGCGAGAACGTCAACAGGACGATAATCGGCAGCGTCCATGCAGCCTCCAGCGTAAATTGTCCTTCCTTCGAGGAGACCAGACGCCTCAGCCGAGCCGCCAAGCCCTTACGGAATAGCAGACGCTCCATGAGCGGTTACGGGGTCGTTTGCGGCTGGCCCAATTGATTCCCTGTCCCGCGCAAATTGCTCGTTTCCGTATTAATTTCGGAATCCGCGCTGTTGAACAATTGCTGCATCCACTTCATGATCCACTTGCGAAAAGCTATCGCTATAATCAGCAGTACCGCGACGATGAGCAAAATCTCCAGCGTCCCGAGCCCGTCCTCCTCCTTCCAAAACCGATTCCATGCCTCTCTAAATGCGAACATTCCCCATTCCTCCCGCTTCGTAAAGATGATTAGGCCGTCATTAACAAGGCTGGAACGGCCACGATAACCATGACGATAAAAAAGATAAGCACCATCGGAAATACAAGCTTGGAGGACGCTTCTTCGCCAAGCGTCTTGGCAAGTGCCTTCCGCTTATCCCACAGCGTCATGGACAGTTCGCGCAGCGAAACGAGCATCTCCTCGCCGCCGCGTCTGTAGTTCAAAAGCAGCGTTGTTGTAAACAAGGTCGTTTCCTGGAGAGAACACCGTTTGCTGAAATCCTCCATGCATTTTGTAAAAGAACCATTCATTTTCAACGTTCGCGCCGCCTCGGAAAGCTCCATGCGCAGCGGATCGGCCGATGCCCCGGTTTTGTCGGCGATCCGGATCAATGCCTGCTGCACCGTCTCTCCCGCTCCGACGAGCAGCATCAGCTGATTCAACACCTCCGGCAGCTCGATCAGCATCGAACGCCGCTTGCGGATCAGGGCTCCCTGCTCTCTCTTGTACAGCGCCAGCGGTGTTCCCACACCTAACAACAGCCCGTAAACGAGCATTTCGGCGTTATCATCGAGCAGCGACCCGAGCAGCGTAAAGAGAAGCACCCAGCCCCATCCGATCAGCACCGATCCCGCGACAAACCACCGCGTATGCGTTAAGGCAGACTTGGCGCCATGCAAGCCGATCATCACTTGATGAACATGATGGAGCGGTTCGCTCAGCCTTTCCGCAAGCTGCAGCCTGTCGATCACGCACAGGGCGGCAGCCGCTGCCCAATACAGCGGGTCTTTCGGCAGCAGCCGGCGGAACTCCAGTAACCAGGAAGCGTACGACCGGTGAGACGACACCGCCAGCATAGTGGCCGCCGTGACTTGCAGCAGCAGCAAAACCAGCATCCACGACATACGCCGCTCACACCTTTATGTCCATAATGGTTTGAATCCACAGTCGGCAAATCCACAGCAGCAGTAAGGAGCATGTCATAATCAAATGCCCCGTTCCTTCGTAAAGCGGCAGCATATAATCGGGAGCGCTCCACGCCATCACGGCGACAAAAACGACAGGGGCGACGGCCAGCACTTTTGACTCGAACTTTTTTTGCGCCAGCAGCACCTGCAAATCCTGATCAATATCGAGCTTCTCTTGAATGAGCAGTGTCGTTCTGCGCACGACCTGCACCAGGTTGCCTCCTGTCCGCTTGCAAATGACAAATATATCGGCGAATTGGGAAATTTCCTCCACGTGCGCACGCCGGGCGAAACCGATAAATGCCGATTCGATGCTCTCACCGTTGTCCATGCGCCGGACCATCATTTCCAGCTCCCGGATAATCAGGGCCGAGGCATCGGGATACAACAGTCTCAAATCGTTCAATGACTCGCGGATGGCGCTCTCCACCGATCTCCCGGCGCTTAGCGATGAGGAGATGGCGGACAACAGCTGCTTGAATTGAATTTTTAACTGCGCTTTGCGTTTCAACAACAGCTGCTTCCGGCGAATGGCCGGGAAGGCGAACCCGGCACAAGCGAACGCCAGCACCGCAAACGGATGTCTATAAAAAATCCATGCCACACCGCCCGACAATCCGGCTCCCAGCAGTACCGTCCCCATCCACTCGCGGCTCGACAAACGGATCTCGTTATAATCCGCAACTGCATGATTGCTTTCTTCGCCGAACTGCCCCCGTTTGATAAATTCCAGCTTACGGCGGAACGAAATCGCCTTCTTCATCGAATCCATATCACGCCTCCTTCCGCAGCTTTGCTACAGCAAGCCGCTCATGTGCAGCTTGGCCAGTTGCCGCTGCTCATTGCCGGTCGGCACCAGGCCGCCGATAATCGGACCTTCCCTTTGATCGCCCTGCTCTTCAAACCGGTACAACGGATTCAATACCACCTCCCCCTGCACGATTCCGGCTACCTCGCTAATCTCGGTTACTCTTCTTGAACGATCCCGGAGCCGCTGCAAATGGACCATCACATCAATCGCGGATGCCATCTGTTTGCGAACGACATCGAGCGGCAATTGCGCCCCGCTCAAAACCATCGTTTCCAAACGGCTTAGCATATCCGTCGTCGAATTGGCATGACCTGTGCTCAAACTTCCGTCATGCCCGGTGTTCATTGCCTGCAGCATATCGAGCGCCTCGGCGCCGCGAACCTCTCCGACGATGATCCGGTTCGGACGCATCCGCAGCGAAGCGCGAATCAGCTCGCGGATGGAGATTTCTCCCTTGCCCTCGGTGTTGGCGTTGCGTGTCTCCAACCGTACGACATTCGGTATGCCGCGGATCTGCAGTTCTGCCGAATCCTCGATCGTAACGACCCTCTCGTCCGGCGGAATATGCTGGGCCAGGGCGTTCAGGAACGTCGTCTTGCCCGAACCCGTGCCGCCGCTGATGAACACATTGTATTTGGCTTTGACCAAACGGATCAGCCATTGCGCCGCCTCCTCGGATATCGCTTGCATGGCGATCAAATCGCGCATGCTTAACGGATGAGCGGGAAATTTTCGAATCGTCATCGTCGGTCCGTCCAGTGCGATTGGCGGAAGCACGACATGTACACGCGAGCCGTCTGTCAATCGCGCATCCACAACCGGACTGGATTCGTTGACGATGCGGTTCACTTTGCCGACGATCGCCTGAATCGTATCCTCCAGCTTCTCCCGGCTTTCGAAAGCCAGATCTGTCTGTATCATTTGCCCGTGCTTCTCGATAAAAATCCGTTCATGAGAGTTGATCATAATTTCCGTAATTTCCTTGTCTTCGACCAGGGACTGGATCACGTCGAGCCCGCGGAACGAATCGAAGATGTCCCGCACCAGCTTATGCTTGCGTCCGGCCGAAATAAAGTTTTCCATCGACCGGGTGAAAACTTCCGCTTCTATTAACTCGAGCAGCTGCTCGTCTGAAAGCGAGGACCCGTAGTCGATCCGATCTTGAATGGTCAGCTTCAGCTGCTGCTTCAGGTCGATCCAGCTCTGTTCCGCCGTCAAGGCGAACCGCCCCCTCGAACAAGCGCCGCAGCCTCGTCGGCAAATCCTCTCAACAGCATGCGATCCGCTTGCGCGACATTTTTCCATTCCGGCACATACGGTAACCGGGCGCTGACCTTAAACGAGTACGATGCCATATCATTGGCCTGGGTGCCGGTAAACCGGTTAAGGACGAACCGGACTTTAGCCTGCAACTCCTCTGCTTCCTGCTGATGACGCAGGCGGCGGCTTTCGAACCAATCCTTCGACTTTTGCAGTTGAATGACGTCATCCGTCAACGGCCAGAGCACGAGACCGGACACTTTGAGCAGCTCCGTCGTCAACGGCCCGTCCGAGGAATCGGCATCCACGATGATCCGATCGTAGATCCCGGCTTTCACGATGCCTTCGAACAGCCTCCTGATGTCGCAAGCCTCGATGTCGTCCCATTCCGCCGGGTGCGTAAGGGGCGGAATGAAATCGTATTTCCATGTCGGGTGCGTTCGCTTTAACTGCTCAAGCTTGGCCGGGATTTGCTCAGGCCGCGTTTTGGCATAGTACAGCAGCCGGGAGAAAGTCTCGCTCGTTTCGCTCTCCATCGGCTCGTTTTCGTACCAGCCCCGCGACGGCAGACGCTCCAAGGAAAGACATAACGTGCGCTCCCCATGTTCGGCGAGCTGCGCGGCCAGATGGACCGCGGTTACCGTCTTGCCGCTTCCTCCGACCGCCGAATAAACGGTAATAACGCCGGAACGTTTGCTGCCCCGAAGCGGTTCCAGATAGCTGTACTCGTTATAATGAGAAGCAACCGACGACAGGAGGCGGTTCAACGGCTGGTACTTGAACAGAACCGGATACTCCAGCACCCCGCCGGTACGCTCCGTCTCACTGACGATAACAGTGCAACCCGTCTTCAACGCGAACAGCGCTTCATGCAGCGGCAGCCATGCTTCGTGCACCAGCACAATTTGCGGTTGTCGCGTTTCCTCGACGAATCGAAACCCTTCTGCCCGAGACGTAAACCAATGAAAGCTGAACCGCTCGGCAAACTCCGAAGAACGGATATAAGCGGAAAGCATCCCGCCGAAATAGGTGTCGGCATCCAGCAGCACGAGCTGCATTTTGGCCATTAGGCCGTCCCCTCCTTTCTTGCAGCACAAAAAACACCGTTGTCGGGGTAATATCCCTGACAACGGTGCTTCCGCTGCTTCTTTTATTGAATTAATTCGTATTATATCATAAATACTGGAAATGGCAAGTGCTATGACAAAAAGCCACAAGGTAACTACGCAGTATCTTCTTGAACTGCTGCCTGAGGGTCGTCGAAAATATTTAATCGCATACTTATTGTTCTTCGTTTGCCCTTATTGAATTCTTCATTCAAGACAAAGTTGTTTTTATAATAAAAATCAGTCACGTGCTCATCATTCTCTATATCTTCGTCCACAGTAATAAATTTGCAAGCAACAGAGTCATTGACCTCTTGAGCAATACCTCTCGCAAGTTCAATCATCAGTGACCCAATTCCCTTATACTCCTGCTGGTAGATACTGCTTACAGCAAGTTTTCCAATTTTAATTGCCGGAAAATTGGGAAACATAATTTTCTCTGGGAAATGGGTTGTTCTCTCATCAATACTTAGTCTGATAGAATCAGAAACAAGTGCCATGTAAGCAACTATATCCGCATTCATCCTGTTAATAAGTAAAAACGTTCGTGAGATATTAAGTTCTTGAAACTCCTGTGCCTGTTCTTTTAAGAAACTCTCATATTCAGCAATTGAGCATTGGAATTCTTCAATTCGATAACCTGTTGCGTATTCCATGGTAACGTTACATTGAACATACCATTATTCCCCTATATATCTCAATAGCTCTTAGTTACCAAAGCTGCAAAACAAATAACCTATGGCCATCGACCATAGGCTTTTGCTTCTCGGGACTCTGTAAAACTTCCAAGCTCAATCCGATACTCATAAAACAGCAAATGGCAAGCCAATTATCGCCTAACGAACGACGGCCGCATAAGCTTGCTTGTTCCGCTCGATTTGGCGAATGTGCGTATCCACGTGGCGATCGAACATGCGCACGATGTCCTCCAGCGTGTGCTTCCCGGTCACGTTATGGACGGCCGTTCGCTCCCAATCTTCCGGCTTCAATGCTGTGAGCACGGAAACCATAGAAGCGCGAAGCGCTTGAAACAGCGTCAAATACAACTGCATATCGAGAGACTGGTAATCCATTCGCGAAGCCCATGCATCCGGGTCGAATTTGAACAACAGCGGATTCGGCTCCGAGAGCGTCCGCTTCATGCGGTCAACCCCTACCATCTCCGCATCGCATACGTGAATGACAACTTCTTTGATGCTCCACTTCTCAGGGGCCGGCTTGAATAACAGCTCTTCATCCGTTACTCCCTCGATAGCTTGCACCAGTTTATTGTAACCTTCCGCATAGCTTTGCACCAGCGTTTCCATGTCCCCAAACCTCCCGCATGTTAGTAACGGCATGCCGCCTTCTGTCAACGCTTGGCCGCCGCGATCATCCACACCTGCTTCTCTTTTGCATACCGGGTCATGACCTGCTCCTCGGCATTCAGAAGCGCCCAGCCGCGGAACAAACGATCGACCTGTGCCCGGTCGAAGAACCGCTTCAATTGGCCTTCCCACGCATAATAATGGGGCTCCACTTCCGTACCCTGCCCGGCGCCGTATTCCTGATCACGCGTGGAATTAACCCGGCATAACAGCAGTCCGTCCGCTGAAAGCACGCGACGAATGTCGTCGACCATGCATACCGTTTCCGCCCATGAAAAATAATGCAAGCAAAGATCGGCGATCACGGCCGAGGCGATTCCGTCGTCAAACGGCAGCCGTTCCCGCAAATCCAAGCGAACCGTCGGCACACCGGGCAGACGTTCGTTTACCCGTTTCAAGGCTTCCCCGGATCGATCGCAGGCGATCACCGGCCAACCGCGCTCAGCCGCATACAGCGTATTGTTGCCCGCGCCGCAGCCCAAATCGAGGATGGGACGGCCACTCCTCTGCTGCAGCATCTCCGCATACGGCTCCAACCATAAATCGTAACGGAGGTTTTCCGCCTGATGTCCAGCGAAGATCGCATCCCAATACGCTTCCGACGTCATACGCCTTTACTCCTTCTACTGACGAATGAGGAACAAGGTCAACTCATCCCGGTTATGAAAAAGCTGTTTAGCCTGCTGCAGCGTCATCGTGCCCGCGAAATCATCGACGACTTCACGGATCGTCTGAAACGCCTTCTTATGCATCAGCTTCACGGTTATGATCGCCGTGCCGCCGGGCTTCAGCGCATACATCAGCTCCCGGACAAGCTTCGTCATTTGGCGATGGCTCCAGCTCATGTCGCAAACGAGCAAATCGAATTGGCCCGAGACGAAAACGACTTCATCCGCTTTCTTGGCCAAATAGGTCAGCTTCGGGTGCTTCACCAGCGATGCGTCCAGCTTCGCAGGATCGACGGCGGTGACGGCGAGTCCCCGTTCAAGCAGCAGGCTTGTCCAGCCGCCTGGCGCGGCGCCAATGTCAAGCGCATGCTTGTATTGGCCGAAGTCCAGCCCGAACGCCAGCTCCGCTTCCAGCAGCTTGAATTTGGCCCTCGACACTTGACCGTCTTCCTTGCGGAACCGTACAGCGCCGCCCGCCCAATCGGACAAGTTATGCGCAGGCCGCGACAGGCCCGTGAACAACGATTCCCCCGTCATGTATACGGACAAAATCCAATCCGCCTGCCGGACGACGGGCACGGCCGAAAGCTGCGATTCGAGCAGCGGATCGATGATGGACTTGATTGCTGACGGCGACGGAAGCCCCGTCTCCGTCTCCGGCTTGCGCGCTTGCACCGCAATCGCCGAGCCCGTCGGCACGAACGGGCGATACGCTTCCATCGCCGACTTTAGCGCCGCAGCGGCTTCTTCCAGCGTTCCGTTCCAGGACGTCTGCGCATCCACCGGGCACATATGCCGCAGAAATACCGGCTCCGCCGCAAGCACGCGACGTACCGCCTCTTCCCGCTCCAGCTCCACGGTAAACGTGAACGTTTCTCCGGGCGCCAGCCAAGCGAAACGAACCGCGGCTGGCGAGAACAGCCGCCGCAATTCTTCCTGCGCCTGCTGGGCATAACCGCGATTGGACGTGCCGATCAACATCGCTTCACTCATCCCGTCACCTTGATCCAAGGACGGTCTCCGAACCATTCGATCCGGATCGGCACCTGGAACGCCTTCATTAAGTTATCTTCGGTCAGCACATCCCGCTTCGCGCCGGAAGCGATCACATGGCCTTCCTCAATCAGCAGCACATGCGTAAACATCGGAACAATTTCTTCCATGTGGTGAGTCACGTAGATGACGGTCATCTGCTCACCGCCAAGTACATTGATATTTTCCAGCAGCCGCTCGCGTTCATACAGATCCAGTCCGGCACACGGCTCGTCCATAATCAGAATCGACGGACTCGTCATGAGCGCTCGCGCCAGCATGACCTTCTTCCGTTCCCCTTGGGACAAGCTGCCGAGCGGCTGATCCGCCAGCTTCAGCAGATTCACCTCGTGCAGCTTATCCAGCGATTTCTCGCGAATGCCTTGCGGGATCGTTTCGTAAAATCGCAAAAATCCGAATTCCCCGGTAGCGACGACTTCCCATACCGGATCGGCGGGATTCAATTTCTCATAAAGCGACTGGCTGATATAACCGATGCTTTTGCGCACCTCCCGCACGTCGCACTGTCCGTACGTATGGCCTAGAACGCGTACGGTACCCCGAGACGGAAACTGGTATCCGTTCATCAGCTCGAGCAGCGTCGTCTTGCCGGAACCGTTGCGGCCGAGCACGACCCAATGCTCTCCGGCTCGGATGTTGAAATGAACGCCGGCCAATATATGGCGGTCGTCGCGGATAAAATGGATTTGATCCATCGATAATACGTCTGACATCAGTACACACAACCTATTCTTTAGCGGGATGAGCCAGCTCCATGAGCAGCTCGGGCGGCACCGGGCCGTTCACAAGCGCCACATGGTCGGGCTTCTGTTGGTACAACATTTCATACATATGCTTCCTGCCGGCATCGCTGGACGTATGGAGGAAGATTCGTTTCGGGTAAGCGCGCAAGGATATCATGGCGCGGACGACTTCAAGCCCGTTCGGGAAACCCCAGCCGAGGTCGTAATCCAGCGACAACACGTCAACCTCATATTCTTGCAGCAGCAGCAAACACTCTTCGAGATTGCGAGCCAATACGAAACCAGGCGGACACGCGCGGAAATCATCCAAATATACGTGGATCACCGTGTACCCATCTCCCTAATATAACAAATTTCCGATTCATGCGTAACGCCGCGAGGAACAGGGGTTTCCAGCACGACCGGCAAATTCAGGCGCTCACGCAGCTTGCTTGAGCCGAGCATCGCGGCAAAACGCTCCTCGCCCATTTCTCCATGACCGATCCGCGCATGCCGATCTTTACAGCCACCGCGCGGGTAGAGCGAGTCGTTCAGATGAATCGCTTGCAGATCGGCCCAATAGCCGGTTTGCTCCATCCGCTCCTCCAGCTGCCGCCAGCCCTCCGACGGCGAAGATGGCCACAGTCCGGAAGCGAACGCATGGCATGTATCGAAGCAAAAGCCGACCAGCTCCGGCCGCTCGCAAAGCCGGCGTACCTGTACAAGCTCCTCCAGCGTCGTCCCCATCATCGTTCCTTCACCGGCCTGATTCTCGAGCAGCAATAACGTTTGCCCGGCATAACCCGAAAGCACTTCATTCACACATTGTATAATATTTTTGTAGCCTTGTAACGGGTCTTTTCCCCGGAATTTGCCAAAATGAACGACAATGCCAACGGAGCCGCATGCGTCCGCAATGTCCAGATCGTTGCGCAGCGAATCGATCGTCGCTTGCCGGAGCTCGCCCGGATCCGCCGCAATATGGGTAGGATAAGGCGTATGGGCGATCGACCGGATCCCGCGCTCCCGGCAGTAGGACGCACAAGCGGCCGCATCCTGCCGCTGGAACACTTTGACGGTCAGGCTGCGCGGATTTTTCGGGAAATATTGAAACGCGTCGGCTCCTAACAGGGTGGCGGTTTTGGCCGCTTCCAGGAAGCCGCGTCGGATGCTGATATGACAGCCGAATTTCATGTCCTCACCACCGCCCTTCTACGATTGGCACGCCGGACAGCAGTACGATTTCTTCGAGGAAACATCCTCGCGTACGATCGTACCGCCGCAGCGCAAGCAAGGCTCCCCTTCACGGTCGTAAACGCGGCACCTGCTATCGAAACCGCCTGTTAAACGATCGCCGGGGTACAACGGCATGTCCATATAACCGCCGAATTCCGTCGCTTCCGCCAGCACTCGCCGCATGGACAGATATAAGCGTTCGAATTCTACCGGCTGCAAAGACGCCGGTTTACGGGCAGGACGCAAGCCGGCGTCAAAACAAATCTCGTCGCTGTAACAATTGCCGATTCCCGCCAGCACGCTCTGGTCGACAAGATTGCTTTTCAGCGTTCCCTTACGACGGGCAAGCCGTTCCGTAAACGCCGGCTCCGTGAATGACGGCTCGAACGGCTCCGGACCGAGCTTGGCGAACAGCGGCTGAAGCTGTCCCGCTTCCACGACATGCAAGTAGCCGAGCCGCAGCCCGATAAAATTCAAATACCGCTCCCCGAAGCCGATGCGGACTTGAACGGTACGCTCCGGCTTCTCGGCTTCTGTCCCGTAGAACAAAATGCCTCCGAGCATCAAATGCAGCACTAACGTCTCTCCTGACGTCAAAGTAAACAGCAAATATTTCGCCCGTCGCTCGACCTGGCGGATCGATTGTCCGCGAAGCAGCCGGTCGAACCGTTGCGACTCTATATTGATTGATTTCTCCCGCGTCACTTCCGTTTCCGTGATCAGACGGTTCACGATCAATCCGCTCAGCAGGCGGCGGTAATTTTCCATTTCGGGCAGCTCTGGCATAATGACACCCCCTCGACATAGTCTTCCTCTATATTTCCATGTCGAACCGGTTTTATGTACCGCATCCCGGGGCTCACATCCGCTTAAGAAAAGTCCGAGAGCAAATCCAGCTGTGCAGTGCCCGTTCGTTTCTTAGGCGATTTGCCTGATTGGCCTTCGGGACGGCACGCTGCTGACTTTGCGGCACCGGATAAAGCGCTCGCCGCTTTCCGTTCCAATCGTTCGATCCGTTTCATCAGATCGGCTGCTTCCGGAGAGGGTTCGTCCGTCGTCTCGGCCGAACGCCGACGCTGCCCTGCCTTCGCGACGCTACGTTTCAACGCGTCGCGTCGCCATAACACATCCTCCGCCTCACGCGCGTACTGCAGCGCCAGCTCCAACTGTTTATCCTTGTGTTCGTAGTACATCGACAGCTCGATGAAAGGCTCGAGCGCAGCCGTTCGCTCCCTTCCCATGCGACGAATGTACAAGTTCCACAGCGCGAGCGCCTCTTCGTACCGTCCGTATTTCTTGAAATATTGAGCAAGCGGCAGCACGCAGCTGTCCAATTCGGCCCGCTCCGGCTCCGCCTCCGTATCGTGCTCCGTCAAGTCGTGTGCCAGCGCCTCCATCGTCACCATAGCCGCATCGTATATTCCGCACTTCTCCAGCCACTTGCCATAGCGGAACCATTCTTCCCGTCCGAACGCCTGCACGTCGTCCCCATCCGACTCGTACCCAAGCAGCCGGGCCAAATGAATAGCCAGCCCGGCCAGCGTCAGCACATCCCATTCGTTATGCCGGAACACGCCGGACAGCACCTCGGGGTTGCGCTCGGCCAAATATTTAAAATACAGGACGGGCGCCATCGAGCCGGGCACATCGTCGCTTCGGAATACGCCGAGCCGGGACGTCTCCACTTGCCCCAGACGCACCGAAGGCAGCGTCCGCTTCCATAGGCTGCGGGACGGATACAGGAAATCGAGATGTCCCTCCGGTTCGGCCGGCAGTGGAATTCGATTGAGGATGAACCGGTTGCGGACGATCGGCCAGTCGAACGATTTGCCGTTGTAGGAAATCAGAACCGGCCGCTCGGCAATTTTAGTTTGTAAATAAGCGAGCATGGACGCTTCTTCGCCGGGATGGCGTATGAGCATCTGCTCAACGGTAAACCGATCCGCCTCCATATACCCGATTCCGATCATAAACGGCACATTCCCTGCCCCCTGCCCGAGGCCCGTGGTCTCGGTATCGATGAACAGCAGCCGCTCGACCGCCGTAGACGGCGGCTGCTCCGGCTCATTCGGGACAACACCCGCCGATTCGGAGCCGGGGGTATCGTCCGGCGGCTGTACGGCCGGCTGAGCGCCGCGTCTTCCTTTCGTACCGGGACGCTTCCCCGTCGCCAGCAGATGCTGCAGCCGTTCGGCCCGCTCTCTCAGCTCGCCAAGCGCATGCAGGCCATGCTCGTGGTCGAGCCCGAAGTGGACGCGCCGCATCACAAAATCGCCCCACTCGCCCGGCTGCAGCTCCGCTCCCAGCTCACGCCAGGCCAGCGTCTCCGCGGACTCCCGCTCCGCCTGCGGACGATTCGCCTCCCGCTCCGCTTCGTCACGCCCGCTCTCCGCTCCCCCTGCCGCCTCGTTCCGCAGACTCCCACGCTCCCCGTCGCGGGCGGCGAGAACCTGCCCGCCCTCCGCGGTCGTCCCCGGGCTCAGCTCCCCGCTTCCCGCCGAAGGCTTCTTATGGCGCAGCAGCCTCTCGCGCAGCGAGCTCATCGCCGTCCACCCGCCCGCTTCAGCAGGTCGAGCGCCAGCCGCTTGCCGGTCAATCCGACCTCCTCGATCGGACCGACGCAGGCCGGGCAGCCGCTCAAGCAGCCGCACGAATCGATAATCCGCCCCGCTTCCCGAAGCAGCTCTCCGTGCATCTCGTACAACCGCTCGCTTAACCCGACGCCTCCGGGGTATCGGTCATAGAAGAAGATCGTCGGCTTCTTGTTATGTACGGCCTTCACTTGCGGTACGACGCGAATATCGTGCGGATCGCACATGAGATAAAGCGGTGCGATATGCACGAGCACGTTCGACAGCCCGAGCAGCGCAAACTGCATGTCGTTCACGGACATGTCCGCCGCCATTTCGTCGTCGAACGTAAACCAATAGGAGCTCGTGTGCAGCTCTTCTTCCGGCAAATGAATGGGACCAGAACCTATGTTCTCGTGCGTGTTCAATTTGAGCTTCTTAAAAATTGTCGCCTTCGCATTGACCGTAACCTCGCCGTATTGCCGCGTCAGCCCGAGCTCCTCCGACTCCCGCTGCACATGCAACACCTTGAGCTGTACGGCCAGGTTGGCGTCCGTGAAATAATCGACGTTGACCTCGCGGACGTACGCCTTCTTTTCCTCGTAATCGAGCTTCTCTACCTGAAACTGCACGCCCTCGTGCAAATAAATCGCCTCTTCATGAATAAGCGTCGGCGCGCTGAAGCGGTCGACCTCGCCGAGCACCCTGGCCCCATTCGTCATATCGATGATGATGAAATTTTCCTGGGCCGCCGAACGCAGGCTGATGTCATGTGCCGGGAACGACTGGTCCATCCAATGCCAGCGATCCTTCGCCCGATGCAGGATGCGTTCGTCGGTCAGAAACTCCAGAATATCGTGGAGCGACTCGCCGCCGAACGTCTCGTCCGCTTCGAACGGCAGCTCGTAGGCGGCGCATTTGACGTGATCGACCAGAATGATCAGGTTGTCCGGTTCGATCAGCGCGCGCTCCGGCGGTTTTTCGATGAAGAATTGCGGGTTTTGGATCACATATTGATCCAGCGGATTGCTGCTCGCCACCAGGAACGTAATCGAGCTCTCCTGCCGCCGCCCCGCCCGGCCCGACTGCTGCCAGGTGCTGGCGATCGTTCCGGGGTAACCGTTCAACACGCACGCCTGCAGCTGCCCGATATCGATGCCGAGCTCCAGCGCGTTCGTGCTCACAACGCCGCGAATATCGCCGTTGCGCAAGCCTCGTTCAATCTCACGGCGCAGCTTCGGCAAGTACCCGCCGCGGTAACCGCGGATCGTCTTCGGTCCGAGCTCGTGAGCGACCAGCTCCTGCAGGTAAGTCAGCAAAATTTCGACCCGCACGCGGCTCCTTGCGAAGACAATCGTCTGAATGCCCTGCTTCAGCAGCAGCCCGGCGATTCTCCGCGTCTCCAGCACGCTGCTCTTGCGGATGCCAAGCTGCTGGTTGACGACCGGCGGGTTATAGAAGACAAAATGCTTCTCTCCCGACGGAGCCCCGTTATTGTTCACGAGCGATACCTGCTCCCCGATGAGGCGTTCGGCATGCTCCTTCGGATTCTCGATCGTCGCGGAAGCGCAAATAAACTGCGGATTTGAGCCGTAAAACCGGCAAATCCGCTTTAGGCGCCGGATGACGTTCGCCACATGACTGCCAAAAACGCCGCGATAGGAGTGAACCTCATCGATGACAATATATTGGATATTCTCAAACAGCTTGACCCACTTCGTATGGTGCGGCAAAATCGCCGAATGCAGCATATCCGGATTCGTCACGACGATATGCCCGGCGTTGCGGATCGCCTGCCGCACGTTCGGCGGGGTGTCGCCGTCGTACGTATGCGTCTTCAGATCCGCCCCCATCACCGTCGCCAGCTCCTGCAGCTCCGCAACCTGATCCTGCGCCAGCGCTTTGGTCGGAAACAAATAGAGCGCTCGCGCGCTCTCGTCGTTCAGAATGCTTTGCAGCACCGGCAAATTATAACATAACGTCTTGCCTGAAGCGGTCGGTGTAACCGCCACGACGTGACGACCGGCCGCAACCTCGCGGAAAGCTTCGGCTTGATGCGTATACAGCCTGCCGACGCCGCGAGCTTGCAGCGCATCGCGCAGCTGCGTATTCAACCCTTCGGGAAAAGCTTCGTAACGCCCCTCGCGAGCGGGGATCGTGTGCCAATAAGTGACTTGGTTCATGATCTCCGGGGTGTCCCGAACCAGGTCGATCAATTCGTTCATGGAAGACACTTTACCGGTCAAACGGTTCATGCAATCGGACTCCTTCTGACGGACGCTGCAACCGGTGCGGCCGCAAAGCGTCCGCAGGTTGTCAGCCTAGTTTCCTCCATTATACCGAATGTCTGTTCGATCCATCAACTTTATTTTCAATATCATCCGCGAGCGGCTTGGCGCCCTGCATAAAGTTCGGGACTTCGAACTTCACTTTATCCTGCCGCCTGAATCGCTCGCAGCCTGCCTCGCTGCCCGGTATCATTCGTCCGATTTCCCGTATCATTTGTCCACCATCTTTATATACATAGAATGGAGCGTCTTCCCTTCCATTCTTGATAATGAGGTGAGTTCCATGATTCCGAAGCTTATCGAAGCCTGTCCAATAGGCGAACAAGTCGTCAACATGCATTCGCCCCGTCTGTACCTCGCCTTCTCGAGCTTACCCGAGAAAAAGCGAACCGCTGTTCAGGCCGTGGCGACCGCATGGAAGTCACGGGAGGCCGCTGCGGGAGAAAGTCGACTCCTATGGTAAATCGCTGGCTGATTCGTTTAACAGCCTTATACGTCTTATGGTTTTTGTGCGGGTATGTGCTGGTAAGCGGAGGTTTCCTGCCCGGATGGCTCACGTGGGTGAACGGCTTTTATTTAATTCTCGGGGGCGTCACCGCCTTGACCTGGTATACCCGTAAATACGGCAGTCGTCAGGCCGCAATTCTGTTCGTCGTCTGTTCGAGCATCTCCTACGCAGCGGAATGGATCGGCGTACATACCCGCCGGTGGTTCGGAGCCTACGATTACGGTTCGGCATTCGCGCCGCTCGTGTTCGGGGTGCCTCTGGCCATCCCGTTCGCTTGGTGTATGCTGCTTATTATCGCGAAAGCGTTCGCTCCCGCTTCACCTGCTGCGGACGCTTGGCGGGGACTCAGCCTGGCGGAGAAGCTGGCGCCGAACGCCAGGGCTATCAAGCAAGCGCGAGCTCGCAAGAAGCGGCGCAGCTTTTGGCTTCCCGCCATCTGGGCCGCCAGCATGGTGACGGCTATCGACCTGCTGCTCGATCCGGTAGCCGTCAAACAGCGGTATTGGACATGGGTGCAAAAGGAGGCGGCGACCTGGAACCTCATGTTCGATGCAGTGCCGCTTAGCAATTACGTCTGCTGGTGGTTAACGGCATTATTAATAATGAATATCATCAATTATTTGCATGATGAATATATGGTCCGCCGGGGCAACAGGGAAGCGTTCGGCGAATTCATCCCTCTCCTGCTGCTGCTTACGCTGGAATCGTTGTTTCTGACTTTAGCCGTGAAGAGCGGCCTCTGGTGGGCAGCGGCTTCCAATGTCGGGCTTCTCGCCTTGCTTTTCTTATGGAGGCGGAAAGAGGCGTTCTCATGATGGTTGCGCTCAGCGGCCTTCGTGTCGCAGAAGCGGCCGCACGACAAGAAAATAAGACCTAACGGGGCTGCTCCAAG
>NZ_VIDW01000025.1:0-80476 GCF_006519665.1 Paenibacillus sp. tmac-D7
GGAAATTATGATGAAAACTGTGACAATAGCTGTCATCGGGGCCGGCTTTGCGGCTCATTTTCATGGAAGAGCCTACGCAAAGGTACATGGTGTGAAGGTAAGGTTAAAAACGATCGTGGATGTTGACGTGGAGAAAGCTAGAGAGGTTGCAGCCATCTACGGGTTTGAGCAGGTTACTGCGGAAGTTAGCGACGTGTTCCATGATGCAGAAATCGATATTGTAGATATCGTGACGCCGCCTCATTTACATGTAGAACTTGCTTTAGAAGCATTAAAAGCTGGAAAACACGTCATATGCGAGAAGCCGTTAACGGGTTATTTTGGCGAAGCGGGCGATGAAAAACCGATTGGAAGCAAAGTTTCCAAGGCCAAAATGTATGAAACTGTGCTTAAGGAAATGGAGGAAGCCAGAACGATTATTAAGGCGAACGATAAAATGTTTATGTATGCGGAAAATTATATTTATTCGCCAAACATTCTCAAGGCGGCCGAAATCATTCGCAGTAAAAAGAGCAAGCTGCTGTTTATGAAGGGGGAAGAAAGCATCAAGGGCTCCACGTCACCGGTAGCAGGCTCGTGGGAAAAAACAGGCGGAGGTGCCCTGATTCGATTGGGGTGTCACCCGATTTCCGGCGTGCTGTGGTTAAAACAGGTTGAAGCGCAGGCGAGAAATGAAGAAATTTCAGTGGCGAGCGTAGTTGCCGATACAGGAAACATCGCTAGCACGCTAACAGAACATGAGAAAAGACACCTGACGGGTAAACCAATAGATGTAGAAGATTTTGCGACCGTTACCATTACATTTTCAGACGGGACCAAGGCTGTGATCATGTCAAGCGATCATGTGTTAGGCGGAGTTAAAAATTATATTGAGGTTTATGCGAATGATGCTGTCCTTATGTGTAACATTACACCCACTGACAATATGAAAACGTATTTCCTGGATCAGGATGGTCTGGAAGACGTTTATATTTCCGAGATGATGCCGCAAAAGACAGGGTGGAATCATGTGTTTATCGCAGAAGATATTTTGCGTGGATATAGGTATGAACTGCAAGACTTTGTTGAGTGTGCGGCTTTCGGAAGAAAGCCGTTATCGGACATTGATTTGGCTTATGAAACGACGAAGGTGATATACGCAGCCTACCTCTCAGCAAGCGAGGGCAGAAAAGTTACTTTTGATCGTACAGCTTCCCTTTGCTGAATTTAAAAACAACCTTGAATTACAGTGAAGATGAGCATGCAGGAGGTTATCCAATGAGAAAAATTGTTATGCTTCACGGGATCAATCACAACATGTTCGGAAAGAGAGACCCCGTCCAGTATGGCACGATTACTCTTGAACAGATTAATGAGCGGCTGCAAGTGCTTGCCCAAGAGCTGGGCGTTGAAGTGGAGTGCTTTCAGACCAATCACGAAGGCGAGATGTGCGAGAGGATTCATCAAGCCTTCTTCGAGAACAAGGATGCCGTTCTCATTAATGCTGGTGCATGGACCCATTATAGCTACGGCTTGAGAGATGCGCTTGCGATTCTCACGGTACCTATAGTTGAAATTCATATGTCAAATATTCATGCCAGGGAGGAGTTTAGGCATCATTCGGTGTTTGCCGACATCGTGAAAGGTCAAATTAGCGGCTTTGGGGTCGATAGCTACCTCCTTGCCCTGAGGGCAGCTGTAGCGGCGATAGAACATACATATTAATTTTCCAATCAGGAGGGGTACGAGTGCAGAGAAGCTTACACAATTTGATCCAGGGCCGGAGCATAGAGAGAAGGCTGTCGGCTATTTAATTGAGTCCTTGCAAGAAATTTGTAAATATGCCCGATCTAAAGGCAATTTAGAAATTTCGCTGGAATTGTTCGATCATGAGACGACTTTTTTCCGTTTACTCGGGCCTACCCGGCTTGGAGTTGAGGTAGCGCAGGAGGTTCGAAATGTAGATCCTTCCTTTGGGTTAATGATCGATTTGAGCCATTTGCCCATGCTGGGTGAATCGACGGAAGGAGCCTTAGCGAGGACAAGGGACTACATCAATCATGCACATATGGGAAATTGTCTGATCAGCGACCCCAAGGACCCGTTATATGGTGACAGGCATCCCCGCTTTGGTTATAAAGGCAGCGAGATCGATGTTCCACAGTTAACGGAATATCTCCGTGCTTTACTTGATATCGGCTATTTGGAGGAAGGAAAAGACCGTGTGTTGGCCTTTGAAATTAAGCCGGCGCCGAACGAATCGTCCAAGGCGATTATTGCACAAGCCAAAAGAACATTGCGTGCGGCTTGGCAGCGGGTTTAGTTCATGATCGAGGATGGGGGTAATAGCTTGAGCGAGTCAAACCTAGTGGTTTATTCCAATATTCGAAATATTTATTGTGTGGGACGTAATTATGCTTCATTTGCTGTGGAAATGGGCAACAAGCTGTCGGAAAATCCTATCGTTTTTGTGAAGCCTACCCATTCGCTGGAGCCTATGAACGGGAATGTCGTTTCGCTGTCGGGGAAACATGGAGAGGTTAATTGCGAAGCGGAGCTGGTGCTGCATATTGGGAAAGATTATGAATCAGGGATTCAAGTAAATGAACTAGTTGATAAGGTGACCATAGGCATCGATTTTACATACCGAAATGTATTAAACGAAGTCAAGCAAAAGGGACAGCCGTGGCTGCCTGCAAAGGGATTTCGGAGCTCGTGTACCCTTGGAGATTTTCGTGCGATTACCGGGGAGAAAGACTTGCAGCACGATTTTAAACTGAAAAAAAACGGTGAGACCTTGCAGGTTGGAAATGTAAAGCAAATGATGTTTACACTTCAAACCTTGATTGAGTTTATCGCAGAAAACTACGGTCTTGGCAAAGGTGATTTGATTTATACGGGCACACCGGAAGGAATCGGCAAGCTCCAAAATAACGATACCCTGGAAGTTCTATGGGGCGAAGAATCGTTGGGGTCATGTCATATCGCATTGCTGTCGTAATGGCGGCGCAGAAATATATTCCCATTAATAAAAACAAATGAGAGGCGGAAGATCGATGTCGCTTGAATTAGCACTTCTAAGCACACATGCTCCTTCATTTTTACACGAGGGTCAGGTTCCTGATTTTCAACAGTCTATACTTAAAGCCTTTCATCGGCAAAGGGAAAAAATCGAGCAATTAAAGCCCCATGTGCTCGTCATCATCTCCAGTCACTTTCTTACGAATTGGAATCATTATGTGAATGCCACTCCGCGGCACCAGGGCTTCTTAACAGCAAGGGAGCATCCGGATACAATCGCCAATATTCCATACGATTATCCCGGCGATCAGGAATTGGCCAATGAGCTGGCGGCAGCGGGAAAAGAAGTTGGATTACCAGCTGTTGCTTTCAATGAATCTACGTATATTTGGGACTACGGCACACTGATTCCGGTTCGATATTTTATTCCGAATGGAGATATTCCAGTGATTGATATTTCCTGCAACATGTCAGCCAGCCTGGAGGAAACCTATCGCTTTGGTCAGCAGATTGGAAAAGTGCTTCGAGCAAGCAAGAAACGGACTGTTTTTGCAAGCAGCGGAGCTCTATCTCATCATCTCACGCGAGGTAGGGCCAATATGCCAAGTCTGCTTGAGAAAGCCGGTGATGACAAGTTTATTGAGCTGCTCGTAGAGGGAAAATATGACGCTGCTTGGGCCATGCTTCCTCAATATTCCGTTGCAGCCGACGTTGAATCAGGAGGAAGACACGTAGCTGTACTTTTAGGGGTACTTGGATTGGAGGAATTCAAGGCTTCCTTTTTAGGCTATGCGCAATCTTCCGGAAGCGGTAACCCTCACCTGGTTTTTGAATCTAAATAAGGATACGGGCGAATAGGAGAGCGGGAGAAAATGAAATATTCTTGTCATTTACAAAGGGAATTCCATTGAAGAAATACAGTCATTAGTGGAAAATGATCCTTTTATTGTGCATGGTGCACGAACATTTGAAATTCATGAGTGGGAAATGAAGAAAGAGCGGTTGGTGTAGGATGAAAGCGATTTTGCTAGTGTGGGGGAATTTCATTGAAGAAAAGTTTGTGCTCATCAGGCTTTAAAGACTGGCCGATTGAGAAGGTGCTCGAATGGGTGGAGCCGCTTGGACTGGACGGCCTTGAATTGTGGATGGGACATATCGAGAGATATCAAGAGGAGCAAGGCCCTCTCGATAAGCTAAGAGAGAAGCTGCAAAGACAGGGGCTTTCGATCCCGGCCATTAGCGGATATACGACTTTTTCCGGCGGATTTTCAGGAGAACGGGATTTGGTTCATGAGTTTACAAGCATGAAGCGGAATATGGACGTGGCCAGACAATTGCATTGCCCGCTAATCCGTACGTTTGTCGGGCACCTATCGTCAAGAAAAGCTTCTCCGGAGCAATGGGGCCAAATTGTAAGCGATATTAAAAAAATCATGCATGCAGCGGAGCAATATGAAGTCGATGTCGCCGTAGAAGTGCATTACGATACGTTCGCCGATAATACGGAGTCCGTGCTTAAGCTGCTGGAGGAAGTCAGTCATCCGCGACTTGCCGTTGTGTTCGACGGGGCTAATTTGAATGTAGAACGGATTAATCAAATGGAAGCACTACCGATATTATATCCTCATGTAAAGCACGTGCATCTTAAAAATTACAGTTGGGATCATTCAAATTTGTATACGAGCATACCTGTTCCTATTTTCGAAGGAGATATTGACAATCGGGCGCTGCTTCAAGAGCTGGCAAGGCGGGGTTACGATGGTTTCATATCTTTGGAGTATTTTGGAGACAAGAAGGAAGCCAATATCGAGAAGTCTTTAGAAAGCTGGAAGGAATTTGAGATGATCTGAGCAATCAGCCAAGACTTGGGAGCACATTCCCGGGACTTGGCTGTTTATTATTTTCGGATGATTTTTCGCCCGAATCGTGCTACATTAAGGTTTACAAAGTTTTCATTCGATGGAAGGAGACATTGGCTCTTGAAGAAGAAACACGTACTTTCTTTTACCCTGCTCGCAGCGCTTTTGGCGGCCCAGGAGCATACGGCGTCAGCACAAGTATCCGGCACCAAGCTGCATTTGCAGTTGCAGGACAAGCAATTATCCGCGACAGTCAACGGCTCTGCCGTATCTTTAGAGACAGCGGCTCAAATTGTGAACGGAAGCTTCTACATACCGATTCGTTGGGCTGCCCAGCAGCTTGGACTGGAGATGAAGTGGAACGAGGAACGAAAGACGGCAGGACTTACCACGCCAAGCGCCTATTTGGAGTGGGATTTGGTACGCCAAACGGTCAGTGTCAACGGAGCATCGACGCCTTTGAAGGAGACGTCCTTTATGGATGAAGGGGCACTGCTGGTAAAGCTGAGCTGGATCGCGCCCTACTTACAGGTGCAATATGCATTTCAACCGAATCCTGGCCGAGTGGACTTAGCCTACATACAGCCCTTTGATACCGCCTATCGTGAGTCCCGCTACTCCGAGGACACCCAGCCGAATTCGCGTCCCATCGCTATTTTTGTCACCGACAAGCCGTCGTACCGGCTCGGTGAGCCGATCACTTATATAGATTTGAGCTATGACCCCGATGCCGAAGGGCTTCCGGAATATCGATGGTCCGGCAACAAGATGGCCTTCTTTGAACCGGGGACCTACTCGGTTTCCTTGCAGGTGCGTGATGGGAACGGGAATTGGAGCGAGCCTGAGGTTCAGAGCGTGAAGGTGACGGATGAACCCTACTTAAGCAAATCGGAATTTCCTTGGTATACCCAACCGGCCGGCACCGTAATCAAGGACGAATCCGAACAATGGAATCGCGCGCTTTCTAGCGCTCCTCAGCTTTCTGCTATTGTGAAGAGGTCCACGGAGAGAAAGCGAATGAGCAGCGGGGAAAACCGGGTGATCCGACATACAGGGCTCATTGGGCAGCAATCCGTGAACGGCAAAGCTCGCCTATTTATGCATCACAGCAATGGGATGGCGGAAAAGGTGCAGTTTGCAGCTGTCATCCATAATCCGGATCAGAGCAAGACTCGAACGGTACATATCACGCGTGAAGGACTGCTTCAGCCGACCCTCTTGCATCAGGCGAATGCGAGAGAAGCGGCGGTCAATTATATGACCCAGCCGGCCTTGGAGGAAAGCATCGAGGTGAAGCCGGGGGAGACGGCGGTTTTAAAGCAAGTTACGCTTGAGCCTGGGCAAGGCTTTGCAGCGATTCAGGACATCGAGGCGGATGGCCAGGCAGTAATCGGCTTTGTCGCAGCCAAGGAGAGCGAAACGATGAAGCCCTATGGCTCCAATTCCGCAACAAGTGTCGTCGAGGCCGTTTATGATGCTGCTGCCGACATTCGCTTCGACGCGGATATCGATAGGAAGAGTTTGCCGGTGTTGTCCAAATGGACGCTGGACACTCCCCAAACCTCCGATAGAGGTACGGTGTATGCCATGCACTTCTATCATCCGCATCAGGCCGTCATTGCATTTCGTGCGAAGGAAGGCTATGTCAACGGCATCGTAAGAGTCAATGGCCAAGTGCTGGCTTTGCCCCAAGGAGGCTTGACGGATCAGGATGGCGCCTTCGTGGTCTACAGAGCGGAGGGATGGGAGTCCGAAGTACATATCGATTGGTTGGCCGCCCCTGGAAGCACGTCTCCGGTCGAGTGGATCTTCTATCCTTTAGAAGAAAAGAAGTAATCATAGAAAGGATTTCATACGCTGATGCAACCATTACGTCAACTATTGCTGTCACTTTCGGCGGTCTTCGCTTTAGGGGTCGTGAGCGGACAGGCCGCGGCTGCTCCGGAGGATAGCCACTTGTTACTCTATCCCGGCAATACGGCAGTCTATATCAACGGGTCGAAAACACAAACCCAAGTCGCAACGCTTGAACTGAACGGAAGGTACTACTTGCCCGCTGCGGAACTGACCGGCTGGTTCGGTATTCCTGTCAAGTGGGATGAAGGGAAGCAGGCGGTGCAAATCACGACGCCGAAGGCGTTTCTGGAATACTCGCTTGCCGACCGGACGGTCCTTGACAACGGTACAAGCCGCAATTGGGGTACCGATGCTGATCTTCAGGGAGATAGGCTGTACCTTGAATTGACCTCGCTGCAACCCTATATTTCTTTTCAAGCCAAGGTCGATCAGGAGCTGAAACGAGTCGAACTGCGCTATGTAAAGCCGGAGGCGAACCGGACGCTGTTTACGAACGACGCGGCGCCGAACATCAAGCCTGTTGCCAAGTTCACCGTGGACAAGGAATCGTACCGGATCGGCGAACCGATACAATACAGCAATCTCAGCTACGATCCGAAGGGAACGGAACTCACGGACATCAATTGGATCGGTAATGCGCGTACGATTTTCACGCCGGGCCTGTACAAGGTGTCTCTCACGGTAAAAGACAGCCTCGGCAATGTCAGCGATACGTATTCCCGCAATATTCTCGTCAAGGACGAGCCTTACTTAGATGCGTTTGAGCACAAGGTCTATTACGAGCCTGTTGGCACCTACGTCCGAGAGGAAGAAGCGGTGCTTCGCAAATATTTGCGCGGAATCCCGCAGATTCCCAAACAAGAGCGGAAGCCTGCGGACCGTCCTCTGATTGTGAGCGATAGTCCGGAGACGTTTACGGAGAAGGGCATTTTGTACCAGGAGAAAGTAAACGGGAAAGCCCGGCTGTATGCAACCCATGTCAACGGTATGGATCGAAAAATGAAATTTGCCATCCTTGTACGAAATAGCGATCCGACCCGCAGCGTTACGATCAAGACGACCAATCAAGGGGAAGTGTACCCTTCGATCTACGCCAACCTGATGGGGAATGAACCGACGATTGAGTTTCTGCAGGGGAAGAGGGCTGAGCAAACGATGGTGCTTAGGCCGAACGAAACGGCTTATTATAAAGCCATGCCTGATTTCTACCCGGGACAAGGGATAAATGTGCTGTATGATGTGGAAACGGATGGAGAGGTGATCTTTTCCTTCGTAGCGATGGAGCAGGAGGATGAGCTCGATACGATCGGCTTATTCCCAAGATTGGCTTACAAAGGGAATGTACGAGGGACGTTCAGCGGTTCGGAAGTTCAATGGAACATCGATGCTTCCTCGATCAAGAGTCCTTCCAGCTTCGCGATCGGCGACGGCACGTCGGATCAATTTGTGACCGGAACGGATTTCTTCAGTAAAGAGCCTGCGCTCAATCTGGGCAACTACGGTGTGGTATACAAAATCCATATCAAGGCTCCGCCGAAAATGTCCGTGCTGATTCTCCCGCGCGGCGGCGTGTTTAAAGGGCCATTCCTGGTGAATCAAAAAATCGTGCAAACCCCGCCGTCGGGAGTCATGATGGATTATCAGGGGTATACGATCATTGCCAGGACGAACGGGACCGAGCCGTCACTGGACCTGGAATTTTCTCCGGCCTCGGGATCGGCATTCCCGATCGACGTCATTTTTTATCCGCTCAATCGTAAATAGAACAAAGTACCCGCCTCTACACGGTGATCGCTCTTTATGACCGGTCTCGTGTAGAGGCTTTTGTATTGGCATGAATCGTGTACTAATAGATTAAAATATTCACTTTTATACAATGAATTAAGACTGGGATCAATCAGAGTTAACAAAGCGCCTGTATGATTGGATGGTCTAGACATCCCAAAAAACTTAATGTGACATGACTTTTTTGATACGATTTAAGAAAATGAAGGAGAAAGAAACGTATGATGGCTTTATGAAGCATAACTACCTTAGAATTAAAGAAGAACTGGAACGGCAAATGCGTACGGGGGAGCTAGCAGTAGGAACCAAGCTGCCGTCAGAGCCCGACATGGCCAGCGAATTCAAGGTCAGCCGCGAAACGATTCGAGCCGCTGTCAAGCAGTTGGAACGTGAAGGCAAGCTGCGGGTGCGCAGAGGAATCGGCCGATTCGTTGTCCGCCCATTGGCTGTAATTCCCAGCAGTATAGACCATCTGAGCTCCACTTCCGAAATGATTAATTCCTCCTCATTAAAGGAAGGGGAGCGCCACGAATCGATACGGATTGAGCCGTGTCAGGAGGAATGGGCACACTTTCTTGAAATTAGCCCGCAGGATCCCGTAACGATCATTGAGCGTATCCGAATGGCGGATGGGGAACCCGTATCTTTCAATATCAACATTATGCCTTATGCGCTAGTTGGTGAAGTGTTTCAAACGAAACCTTTGCAAGGTTCTCTGATGCAGATGCTTGAGACCGAATGCGGTATTCGGATAGTAAGCGCTAACACGGAGCTGATTGTGCCTCCTCCCTCGGACAGGAATTGCGACAAGCTCAAGGAAAAGCCTGAAGCAACCGTCATTTTGCTGAAACAGACGCATTATGATGAGGATCAGGTACCCATTTTATTTTCATATGATTATTTCCGCAATGACGTATTCAAATTCTGGGTACGTCGTGTAAGGTAGGGTAACCGGATATCAAACAAAGCATAACCACTCTTCTTTGGATAACAAAGAGGGGTGGTTTTTTCTGGTTTACGCGCGCCTAGCCAAGCTAGGCACAACTAGCCGGTGGAAGTCCGGTCGAGGTAAGAGCCAAGTCGCCTCGTAGCTGACGGGCAACTGGTGGAGAGATCCTAAGGTTGAAGCCCCGTGATAAAGTAACTCTGCGGAGTGCGAGCAAATCGACAGGCCGTAACATGAAGTGAATCCTGCCGCATCGTCAAAAAAGACCCGAGAGGGACAAGAGAGAGCCGAGCCTCGGATAACTGGGCGAAGGCCATGGGACGCGTGAAGCCCTTGGAAGCGCAGCGCGGAAGAACTCTCCGGTGTATGGGGAACGGCATGCCGAGAAAGTTGTGTCTGGAACTAGGGAGACCCTCCCTCGCACGATATTTTTTTTTCGTAAGGAGCAGACCTATAAGCCCAAAAGGTGAAGTGGCGAGCTGCGGGAAGGGAGTCGGAGGGGGCTATAGTACCTGTGAAGTGAGGACAACAAAACCTCATGGAGGGAAGGGCCCCTGCTTTGTTCAAGTACTTGGAGGAGGTAAGAGTCAGTGAATGCAGCTAAACCTGCTAACGACGCCAAAGTAAAAGCTCAACAACTCCAACAAGCACTAAGCCTTGCAGCCAAGGGAAATCCGAGGCGGCGGTTTCATGCGTTATACGACAAGGTTCACCGCAGCGATATTCTGTGGGAAGCGTGGAAAAGGGTCAAAGGAAACGGCGGAAGCGGTGGGGTAGACGGAATGACCATCGATCACATCGTCAAAGTCATCGGCGAAGGACGATTTGTAGATGCAATCCAGACGACGCTGAAGAACGGGGAATACCGACCATTGCCCGCAAGGCGCAAGGAGATACCGAAAGCGGACGGGAAGATGCGGCCGCTGGGCATTCCGGCGATTCGGGACAGAGTCGTGCAAATGGCGACGAAAATAGTGGTGGAACCGATCTTCGAAGCCGACTTCAAAGACTGCTCATACGGATTCAGGCCGAAGCGCAGCCAGCATGGGGCGATCCGGCATATCCGCCGAGCGGTGAAGAAGGGCGTCTACTGGGTGGTCGACATCGACATTCGGGGCTACTTTGACAACATTGCCCATGACAAGCTGATGCAACTGGTGGAACAGCGGATCAGCGACCGAAGGGTATTGAAGCTGATCCGGCAGTGGCTGAAAGCAGGATTCGTGAAAGATGATCAGATTCACGAAACCGACTTAGGGAGTCCTCAGGGCGGCGTCATCTCCCCATTACTTTCGAATCTGTATCTGAACTACCTGGATACAATCTGGGAGAAGAAGTTCGCAGAGACGGGAACCATGGTGCGATACGCCGATGATCTTGTGATCTTGTGCAAAACCAAAGAACAAGCGCTAAGAGCGATCGACGTACTCAAGGCGGTATTCGGAAGGCTGGAAGTCGAAATGAACAGGGAAAAGTCCAAGCTCATCAACCTGTGGGACGATAAACAAGGATTTGACTTTCTGGGGATGCATCACCGGAAAATACCAAAGAAACTGAAGGGGAACAAAACAATCTCAATCCTTCGCAGTTACCCGTCCCAGAAGGCCATGAAGAGCATGAGACAGAAGGTGAAGGAAGCGACAGAGCCGAGAAACCGCCTGTACTGGACGATGAACCAGATGGTGGCGGAACTGAACCCCAAGATACAGGGGTGGAAGAACTACTATGGACTCGATGTCTTTGCCGACCCATTCCTGAACAAGATCGACTGGTACATCCGAAAACGCCTCACGCTGTTCTGGAACAAGAAGCGAAATCGTCGTAATAAACACAGCAGGTCCAAGCAAGCCGCCATGGCGGCACAGCTTGCAGGACTAAAGAAACTCGCCAGCTAGAGAAAGTACCGTAACGCTGAAGGAAGAAGAACATCGGAAAGCCGGATGAGGGAAAACCTCGCGTCCGGTTTGATGCAGGGGGAGCTGGAAAAGTAAAAGGAGGGCTTGCGCCCTCCGATGAAATTTCAGTTCTCTACTCTACATTTCATATACAATAAACGTTATATTAGGAATTTTATGAAAATTGGGGGTTACTACGTTGATGTCAATCGCAAAATCAAGCAAACTTGTCAGCTTGATGCTCTCCTTCCTGGTTCTATCCGTCCTATTCCTACAACCCGCTGATGCGCAAGCGGCAGGGTCTGCGGACCGATTTGCCGTTTCAACCCAGAGCTTCAATGATCATGGACCTATTCAGGATTATCAACCCGTGTCGGATGGCGGATATATAGCGTGCGGATACACAGGAGACTCCGCCTTTGTGGTGAAATATCGTGCAGACGGTACGGAGCAGTGGCGTAAAGTGTTGAGCGATCCGAGTACGGGCACCAGCCAATTGGTCCGTTATATTCGGGAAACGCAGGATGGCCATTTCATGTTTGCCGGTTACGAAATCGCCCCGAGCTCCTACGATACGCAGTATTTTTACGGGGTGTTGAATCCCGATGGGCAGTTGAAATGGAGCCGTACCCTGAGCTTTGCCGGAACCAGCTCCAGCAGTGCCGCGGCGATCCTGGAGACGGGCTCGGGTTTTCTTATTCCGGGATATGTACGTTACACGGGCGCCGATCTCAATGCGGCGATTGTGACAACGGACGCCGACGGCAACAATCCGACCACAACGTTAATTGCGAAGGCCGGCGATCAATTTATTTATGACGCGGAGCCGGCAATCGATGGGGATGGCTATGTGCTGGTGGGGTCAACGGGTACGGTCTCCGGCACAAGAGGCTATCTGTTGAAAATCGATGGAACAAGCACCGTGCAGTGGGAGCAAGAATATGGAAGCGGCGCTGGCTTGTACTCCTTGCTGGGGATTCAAAGATGGACAGATGCGAATGGGCAGAGCGGATATATGTTGACGGGCAATGTCTATCTTTCCAGTCAAGATGCTGTACTGATCCAGACGGATAAAGACGGCAACGAGAACTGGCTGAACACCTATCCCCAATCCGGAAACCGGCTCGGGCTCGATGTCATCCAAACGATAGACGGCGGCTATGCTGTAGCCGGCGGCAATAATGGCAGCATGGCCTTCATGCTGAAAACAGATGCGGCGGGCAATAAACAATGGGAGACAGAATTCTCGGACTCAGGCAACCTATTATCCGTGCTCCAGCTTGCGGATGGAAGCTACCGGCTGGCTGGCGGGTTTGGCAGCGGCCTGTTGCTCGAATTGCGGGTTGGAGCGCCGCAGGGGCTGACGGCAAACGACGATACGAACCGCCTGTCGGGCATGACGAGCGATATGGAGTACTCGGTTGACGGGGGCGCCAGTTACGTGACCTATGATCCGGCGAATGAGCCTCTGTTTACCGGGCATGTTCCTGTGCTGGTGCGGTACAAGGCGGGGGGCGGCTATGAAGCCGGAGATACGGCCAGTTTTGATTTCACCGCTAATCCTGCCATATCGTCTGTAAGCGCGCGGCCGGACATTACAACCGTTTACGGAACATCTCTGGCAGACGTGGGCCTGCCGGTGCAGGTGGAAGTCACGCTGAGCGACGGAAGCACGGCGCAGGCGGATGCGGCATGGGACGGCGGCAGTCCGGCGTATAATGGGAATCAGCCCGGAACGTATACGTTCACGGGAACGCTGACTCCGCCGTCAGGAGTTTCGAATCCGTCGGGCAAGACGGCGATGGTGCAGGTAGTCGTGGGCGAGAGGACGATTACCGCAGTGAGCGCGCAGTCCGTCATTTCAGCCGTCTATGGCACACCGCTGGAGCAATTGGGCCTGCCGGCGCAGGTGGAAGTCACGCTGAGCGACGGAAGCACGGCGCAGGCGGATGCGGCATGGGACGGCGGCAGTCCGGCGTATAATGGGAATCAGCCCGGAACGTATACGTTCACGGGAACGCTGACTCCGCCGTCAGGAGTTTCGAATCCGTCGGGCAAGACGGCGATGGTGCAGGTAGTCGTGGGCGAGAGGACGATTACCGCAGTGAGCGCGCAGTCCGTCATTTCAGCCGTCTATGGCACACCGCTGGAGCAATTGGGCCTGCCGGCGCAGGTGGAGGTCACGCTGAGCGACGGAAGCACGGTGCAGGCGGATGCGGCATGGGACGGCGGCAGTCCGGCGTATAATGGGAATCAGCCCGGAACGTATACGTTCACGGGAACGCTGATCCCGCCGTCAGGAGTGACGAATCCGTCGGGCAAGACGGCGATGGTGCAGGTAGCGGTAGGTGAAGAAGGGGTCGTGCTGACGAGCATTGAGGCGGACGACTCCGCTTATCGGCTGAAAGTGGGTATGACTCATATCACGGTGATTCAGGCCGTCTATTCGGACGGTAGTCGCGTGACGGTTGCTGATCCGGTGACATTCAGTTCCTCTAACGCGGATATAGCTACAGTTCAGGCGAATGGGCTCGTTACGGGCGTTTCTCCCGGCAGCGCATCGATAACTGCGCAGTACAAAGGCATCCAGACTGTAATTTCGGTGGAGGTGTGGAGGGAAGCTTCGTCCGGCAGTTCGGACAGTTCGTCAGAGCCTTCAACGAACTCTGCGCAGACGACCACCACCACATGCAGCGGAGGGCATTCTTGTACGGCCAGCTTAGGCGATGAGGTTAAAGTTGATTTGCCGACGGATCTGACTGAAGGAAATTTCACGCTTACCATTCATAAAATGACCTCGACTTCAGGAATAGTGCCTGATTCCATGACGCTCCTCAGTCCCGTTTTTGAACTGTTGAAAAGTTTCGACGGCAGCTTCAAGAAGCCTGTTACGCTTCGCTTTAAAATTCAGGCTAAGCTATTGGGAGCCGACCGGCGGGCGGGCATGTTCTACTATGACGAAACGAACGGCAAATGGATTGAAGTCGAAGGTCATGCGGAGAATGATGAATTCGTCGCGACGGTCCATCATTTTACGAAATTTGCCGTTTTCAGTGTGGCAAAGGAGGCTCCTCCTCAAGTGAAGCCGGAGAAGCCGCTTCCGCCAGTCGTACATTTCAACGATTTGAAGGGACACTGGGCGGAGGTCATGATTCAAGAGACCGCTGCGAAGGGAATCGTCTCAGGCTATGATGACGGCAGCTTTAAACCGGATCAGTTCATCACACGCGCAGAATTTACCGTTATGCTGATGCGGGCGCTTGCACCCGAAGCTGCGGACCCTAATAGCGGAGTTTTTTTTACCGATTCTGACAAGATCGGAATTTGGGCGCAGCGTTACGTCTCGGAAGCTGCCCGGCTGCATGTGGTGAGCGGTTACGCGGACGGCACTTTCCGTCCGGATGAAGATGTGACTCGCGCCGAAATGACAGCGATGATTATTCGCGCTTCGAAGATCTCGACGGATGAGGGCGGACCCTTGTCATTCTCCGACGCGAACGAGATTCCGGATTGGGCCAAGGGCGCAGCCGCAGCCGCACTGCGTTGGGGAATCGCTCAAGGGCGCACCGGCAATGAATTCGCGCCTGACGGAAAGGCAACTCGCGCGGAAGCCACAGTAATGCTGATGCGGATGCTGCAGTTGAACAAATAGCAGTTCAAGAGCTTAAGATAAGCAATTCATTCATTTCTGTTTGCATAATTATGGAGAATCGGCAGCTAACATGAAACTAGCCGGATCAACCTGGAAGGGCAGGCTGATCCGGCTAGTTTGTCTACGACTGACCCATTCAAAGGATCAGAAGAAACAAAAAAACCACCTTCTCACGGAAGGTGGGTTACAAACGTTATCGCCTGGTGGCTCGAGAAAAGCGATCTTTAATGTGCTTGTTGTTACGCTTCATCGCGGCGCGCTGCTCACGGAGAATTTGAGAGGAGCTTTTTCTGGAAGGAGCGAACAACAGAGCTTCTTTTGGCTGCGTTCCTATGGCTTCCGACACGCTTCCGTTCTTGGAAACGAATACCCCGGTACTCATGGTTGCATCCCTCCTAAGAATAATTTGATGAATTCGATCAACAAAGGATTTTTACTAATTATAGCATGATTGGCGCATCCTTTAAAGAGGATGAATTTTTTATTGTCCCAATCAGGGTCAGACGGGAAGTGCAGGGTTAATACATAATGGCCTGATCGAACGCTATAATAAAACATTTGCTTTGATTCTTTAAAATAGACCTGTTCTGCGTGTTCACCCATGTTATACGTAAGCACGACGTAAGAAGCTTGATTGGATAATTTATAATGCGCTTCGCCAAAGGCGTCGCCCACCTTAGCCACAATGTCCATCTGGTCACCGTTGAGGACATACAGGGTGGCAGCGGAACAATCGCCGTATTCCCCGACCTTCTCTGACATATATTGCCCGTATGATTGCTCGATTATTCCACCTGAAAGACGGGACATAATGCTCTTCAGAAATGACTCGGGGTTATGGAAGCCTGAAATCTGAAGATGCGGCACCAGGTTAGTCACGACTTCGTAGGCTTCATCGAATTGCTCAAGCCTATCACTGTTCTGCTCAATCGAATCCTCCAGAGGCAGCAGGATGGAGCCCCTGCGAAGCAAATCGCTAAAATAAGTCTTCCAATCGATTTGAACCCCCAGCGAGAGATCGTCAATATACACTTTTCTTAGTGATATATCATAAAGCAGGTACCAGACATACGGCTCAATATTTTTCGGTACCCGATCATTTTGCTGTAAAGCGTCCATAATATCCTTTGGTGAAGGAAACTGCTCGGTTTCTGCGATGAAGCGCTCAACGAACTCCTCAACGAGCTGTTTCACCGTTCCGAAGAATGCGTTCTTCACCTCGACGTCACCAAATACCAAGATCGTCTTGCCTTGCTCATGAGCCTTGATGAATTCAATGTGCGTCACTGTCCGGGCGGCGTGCGCGTAGTATGTGCCTGCCTTACTGCCTATAAAGAGGAGGTAGATGTCCGATTCCTCAACGGCTTCCAAACACTTCACTACCGGATCTACGTTAGCCGGCCAAGGACCTAAATTTTCTTCCCACATTATAGGTTCATGCCCAAGTCCGGTGAGCTCACGAAAAACGGCACGTCTTAGAGGCTTAAGACCGTCTTCGTTAACGGAGCTGATGAAGATTTTTGTTTTAGCCACCCGATCCAACACTCCTATAATCTCTAGATTCTATCTCCCATTATACTCCAGTTCGGGAAGTTTTAATAGAAAAAGTACATCTCCGGTCTGAAGAATACGAATCACATCTGGGAAAACCTGCATCCTGTTTTGGGAATGCGGTTGTTAGGAGGGATCATCATAGTTAACATAAATAATATTATGTCAACTAATTACAGTATGGCACATTATGACTTACATGCATATTCGACTTTTGATTTACTTTCGGGAGTTTTGTCTTCATCATGCATAAAAGAATCATTGTGCCGATTTGCAGGAATAGGTAAATACCGCCGAAGAAGGGATTGACACATCTCGAAAAGCCATGCTACGATACAAAAATATAATCAACTAAATAAATAGGAATTGTAAGTATTCATGCTGACCGATCAATCGGAGGTGTAATCCAATATCAAGGATTCACCTCTGTTTTTTTTGCCCGGGATATGCAAATGAGAGGGGGGGACAGGTAAATTAAGGACGCGATAATGAAGCCATAGACAAAACTTAGGATAAAAGGATGGGATCAACATGGAAATATTCTGGTTCATTCCAACACACGGAGACGGTCGGTATTTGGGGACATCTAAAGGCGCACGAGCTGTAGACAAACATTATATGAGGCAAATCGCACAAGCTGCCGATAAGCTTGGATATGGCGGCGTGTTGCTGCCGACAGGAAAGTCGTGCGAGGATGCGTGGATCACTGCGGCTTCGTTGATTCCTGTTACGGAGCGTTTGAAGTTTCTGGTAGCGTTACGCCCGGGCCTCATGTCACCGACCCTTGCCGCCCGGATGTCCTCCACATTCGATCGATTATCAGACGGGCGGTTGCTGATCAATATCGTGACCGGCGGAGATCCGGTCGAACTGGCAGGTGAAGGATTGTTCCTCGACCATGATACCCGCTATGACTTGACGGACGAGTTTCTTTCCATCTGGAGAAACATATTGCGAGGAGAGGAAGTCAGCTTCGAGGGAGACCATCTGAAGGTCGAAGGAGCCGATGTCATTTACCCGACGATCCAGCAGCCATATCCGCCGCTATATTTCGGAGGCTCTTCGCCGGCCGGTCAACAGGTGGCTGCGAAGCATGTCGATGTGTACCTGACGTGGGGCGAGCCTCCGGCTCAAGTCGAGGCGAAAATCAAGCATATGCGCGAATTGGCTTCGCAGCAGGGACGGACGGTAAGGTTCGGCATTCGGTTGCACGTCATCGTGCGCGAGACGAACGAAGAGGCATGGGCTGCCGCAAATGAGCTGATCCGTTATGTCGATGACGATACGATCGCTGCCGCTCAGAAAATATTCGCCAGGTACGACTCCGAAGGGCAGAAGCGAATGTCGGCGCTGCATAACGGGAATCGCTCCTCCCTGGAAATCAGTCCGAATTTGTGGGCCGGGATTGGTTTGGTTCGAGGCGGGGCCGGCACGGCTCTTGTAGGAGATCCTCAGACGGTTGCCGCGAGAATGATTGAATATGCCGACCTCGGCATCGAGACGTTCATCTGCTCAGGCTATCCGCACCTGGAAGAGGCCTACCGAACTGCAGAACTATTGTTCCCGTTGCTTCCTCTGACGAATATACAGCAGCGCTCGGAGCAGCAAGGATATATGAGTCCGTTCGGAGAGATCATCGCAAACACCGAACCCCCGAAATCAGCGGGGAATAAGCGCGTACAAGAGGTGCAGTCATAGGGAGTAAACCATACGCCACCGGCCATATAAAGCTTAGTTCGCCGGGATTCCGGCGTTGATTCATTATTGCTTGGCAAATTTACCCGGGATGCCTGGCCGGTCGCGAGTTGTTTTCTTACGGGAGGGACACGATGAACACAAACCATGTTCAAACGAAAATACATGATCCGAAAAAATCTAGTTGGAAGCAAGCCTATTTGCTGCCCAAGACTTTGCAGGAGCTGCAATTAAAGCGGCCTGGGAACTACAGCCTGGAAGAAAGACATGCCAACTATTCATCGGGGCTGCCGGATTATGCCCAAGCGCTGCTTTCGGGATGGTTCGCTCACCGGAATGTCGAACCGATTGCCGCTTTCGCTTGTTCCAAGCGAATTGAAAACCTGTACAACTTATGCAGCTTAAACGACAGCCTGATCACGACTACGTTTCACAGTATTCATCCTGTTGAAGAAGGAAACGCGAAACCCGCGGTACAAATAACGACCGATGGCATTTGGCTTAGCGGGAAGCAGACGTTTGCATCCGATGCTCTGTACGCGGATGAACTGCTTGTATTCGTTCAAGAAAAGGATGAGACAAACCCTTCAACCGTTGTACTGATTCCTACAAACAGTCCAGACCTGCGCCTGCCTCTCGAAGCGGCTGCCTACGCTAACGTGACTGTTTCGTACGATCGTTTGTTTGTCCCTTGGGAGCGGGTGATTTCCCTGCAAAACCAATCGGAAGTAGACCTGCTGTTAGGACATCCGGAATTGAAGTCTCTTGCGGACTATCAGTGGGTATCCCGCCAAGCGGATTTGATCGAACTCGTTACTGCGACTGCGGTTGCATTGGCGGAGAAAACCGGACGGCATAAGGAGTTGCATATTCAAGGACTGCTTGGCGAACTGCTGCAGAATCTGGATACGATAAAGGCGTTCATTCATGCAGCAGAAATAAACGCATACTTCAGTCAAGAAGGCATATGCCTGCCGTCTGCAGTTCCACTTGGAGCAGCAAAAAAAGCGGGCGGGACGTTCTATAAAGCTGCCGCTGAGGCACTGCTGCGCATCGGTAATGGGGATATCGGCTTCGAAGCGCACAGTGCAGACGAGCCTTTACGCCATTTGGTTAGGACCTTTGCAGGCAGTGAGGAAGCCGTAAACCGAAGACAGCACGAGGAATTCGCATTCGGCGACCCGATCCGTTTGTCTACGGAGCTATATCGTGTATATCCGCAAGAAAAGCTTGTGAATCGCTATGAGGCGTTTTGGAGAGAACGAAGCGAAAGGTAATGCGAACGGGGCCGAAAAAATCCGCAAGAAATGTGTACATGCAATTTACGGTCAGAAACGAAGCAGAGAGGAGCCAGTTTATGAGTACGGGTCAAACATATCTTAATCGGTTAAAGGACGGAAGGAACGTTTGGTTTCATGGTTCGATCGTACAGGACATTGCCGCTCATCCCGCCTTCGCGGGTACGGTCGCATCTGTTGCCCGCGTATTGGATTTACAAGATCGACCGGAAACGAAGGAACGACTGACCTTTGTGACGGATAATGGCTTTAGAGCGAATCGGGCGTTTCAGGTTCCATCCGAAAGAGAACATATTTTTCAACGAAGTGACTCCTTTCGACTATGGTCCGATGCAACGTTTGGAGTGATGAGCCGCGTTGCCGGCTTTTATCGCGCCCAGTTAACCGGATGGTTCATCAGGCGGGAGTTAATACGCTCCAAACAACCGTATTTTCCCGACAAAATACAAAATTATTATACGTATTTACGCGACAATGATTTGCTCTTGACCGCTGCGGGTCACGATCCGCAAATCGATCGAACGAAGCTTGCTTCCGAGTTAGGGGATCTATATACGGCGGTTCGTATCTTAAAAGAAACGGAAGACGGGATTATCGTTCGGGGCGCCAAGATGATTGCCACCGGAGGGCCTTATATGGATGAGATTATGGTTTCACCGCATAGCCCGAAGTTACAGGAAGAGCAGCGGTACGCCGTCATGTTCGCTATTCCGGTTAACCACCCTGGAGTCCATCTGATCTGCCGGGATTCGTTCGCCTCCGAACGGGAGGAAGACTATCCGTTAAGCGCTCACTATGACGAGATGGATGCGATCTTAGTGTTTGATGATGCTCTAATTCCATGGGAACGAGTATTTATCAAGGATGACCCCGACGCCATCTGGAGTATTCGATCGGATCAATACGTATCCGCCATAAGTCTTCATGAATCCATAGTAAGGCTCGTCAGCAAGTTAGAGTTTGTGACAGCCGTGGGCAATGAACTGGCTTCATCCATCGGCATTAAGAAATTCACGCACGTTCAGGAGAAGCTAGCGGAGTTATTTTTCCAATTGGAATCGATTAAAGCACTGCTTATATCCGCAGAGCATAACGCTGAGCTTCACACCGATGGGGGATGGTCGCCCGAACTGCGACAACTCAATACGGCGAAGAACCTCGGAAACCGTTACTATCCGAGGGCCATAGAAATTTTACAGCAACTTTCCGGCGCGGGAATGCTTCAAGTCCCTTCGTCCATAGCGGAGCTTCACGGCCCATTGGGCGCTAAGCTGCAAACGTATTATCGAGGCGCCGACCGGAATGCGCAAGAGCGGGTAAAGCTGCTTAAGTTGGCATGGGATCTGGTGGGAAGCCAACTGGGCGGTCGTCATGAGCTGTATGAACGGTTCTATGCAGGAGACCCGGTTCGCACCTACGCGGCGCAATATTTGGAATACGACAAGAAAGCATTGTCGGATCGGGTCGGATGAGAAAGCTTAACGTTTACCGCATGTGAGTTTGGTTCGTCTTGCTTGGAATCGTCGTTTTATTCGGTACGTCCCTCGTTTGCTGTCATAGCCGGATTTTTCGTGCTGCTTCGTCGAACATGGGCAGACGGCGTATGGCTTCTAACGATGATAGGCGCAAAGGGACTCAACGGCCATGCCATGGGATTCCGAATTCCTGCGATTACAATTGAAAAGTTTAGTTTACAGCACCTATGTCTGTATCGCTGCGCCCGCGACACATGATTATAGGTGCTTAATCGTTTTTGCGACTGATTTTCGCCATAATCCGATAATCGTACGTCTGTCATCAGCTGACCGACGTGAAGAAGCGTTGCATGATGAGTGAATTAAAGATTTAAGATCATATGTGGTATTATTTAAGTTGAGAATTTCGCTCAATCAGCAATTGAGTGGTATACCGGATATATAATCAGGGGGAACATCATGGCCAAAGGAAAAGCAGCAAAGCGACCCACTCGAGATGAATTTGTACTAGAGGAGATTGGAAATCAACTGGCAGAAGCGAAACAGGAAAACTCCGAAGTTTTACTGACGGTATGGGGGTGGGAAGAACCGGTCCGCGGTCAGATTGTGCTAATGGATTCACGAACGGGGAAAGTACATATCCAACGGAATGAAGAGACTGCAAAGGTCCCTTTCATGGACATCATGAAAGTGGATTACCCAAGAGATTAGATTACAACAGGCATCATTAATACGCTAAGCGCCTATGTTTGTGTCGCCGTACAGCAGCAGTAGCAGTGCCGGCTTACCTTAGCCGGCATTACAAATCGCCCAAAAGCAGCACCAATCCCGCCCGGCATTAAAGGATAAAAAGCTCAGCAGCCATAAATTAAGACACACCTTTGCGACTACTCACTTCCGCCGCGGAACCGATTTATGGACGTTGCAGGAGCTTCTTGGGCATGCTTGAAGCGTTAGCGTAATGTTGATGCGACATACGGTGAAGCCGGATTGCTTGAGGAGCGGCGGTGCCGCCGCCAGAACGGGTTTCAAGCATGCGTTCTGTCATTGTCGGAGGATAAGGAGGGGGACAAGCCGCTCTACAAGGCGACGACTGAAGACTTGGCGCTGCTTGAGCTCGGATCGTTTCAAAAAAGTCTGGGGGAGCTAAGTATCCGCCAGGGTCTTTTAAGCTTATTTGCACGATCCGTATGATTGAGATGTCGTGCGTAAGTTGACTGATCGGGTACAGAATTGGGGGCAAATCCTCCATTTTTTATGTTCGGATCTTTGATTTAAGGATTTACAACAAAATTATTTACATATTATAAATAAAAATTAATATATTTACATCATCTTGGGAAATACTGCGGTGCTCTTCGTGCGTGGCCCCAGTATTATGTCCCGGATGCTGTTGCTGACTAATCTAAAATCGTATTGTCCTTGCTTAGTTTAATAAACTCCTGCAACACTTTTGATTTCTCCTCACTACGCCACACAAAGTACGTCTCCAAGGTAGAAGTGACATCTGCCAGCTCCCGATACACAATACCCTTGTTCTGCTGATGACGGAACGAAGCTGGAACTATGGAAACACCCATTCCTTGCGAGACGAACGCCATGATCGTTAAAATTTCGGGGAGCTCTAATGCGATGTTCGGCGAAAATCCTGCTTGATAGCATAAATGAATGACAGTGTCGTGATAGGTGGAGCCTCTCGTAGTTAAAATAAATCGTTCATTCTCGAGGTCTATCATACGCAGCGCTTCTCTCTGTGCCATCGGATGCCCTTCAGGGAAAATCGCGACAAACTTCTCGCTGCAAATCACTTCTGAGACGATGTTAGGACTATGAATGTGCGTTCGAACAATCCCGAGATGTATGCTTCCCTCATGAAGAGCATGCAACTGATTGGCGGTTTTCATCTGATGAAGCGTAATGTTGATTTTAGGGGAATGAAGCAGGAAGCGATGCAACAGCGGCGCTACCGAATAAGTGGACGAACCGACAAAGCCGATGGAGAGCCTTCCCAGCAAGCCTTGATTCGCCTTCTGAGCGACTAAACAAGCTTGTTCGACTTGAGCAATCGCAATTCGTGCCTCTTCAAGAAAAACCTTACCCGCCTCGGTCAATTTCACATGCTGTTTATTTCGATATAACAAGGGGAAGCCCAGCTCCTCTTCCAGTTGACGGATTTGCTGGCTTAATGGCGGCTGGGACATGTTCAAACGCGTCGCGGCTTTCCCGAAATGGAGTTCTTCAGCAACGGTAATGAAATATCGTAGATGTCTTAATTCCATAGTTTACCCCTTCTCTATCCGGATTCTATACTCCTACTATCGCTTAGGCGGAACAACCAAGTCAACAAAAATCCTTAATTATGGTCAAGGGGATGTAGTATGCAAAACATATTAAGTAGGATGAAGACGATATTGGATTTGTTCAAGCCGGCATGTCTATGATTAAGAGGCAGGGAGTTATCTAATTTATGGTAAGGGAGTCAGGTGAATATGAATGAATTATTCCAACCCGGTCTTGAAAACGTTATCGCTAGCGAGACCCAAATTTCATATCTGGATGTGGCCAACGAAGAAATCGTGCTGCGTGGTTATGACCTGATTGAATTGGCCCAAAAAGTGACTTACCTGGACATCGTCTCTTTGCTGTTGAACGGCATCTTGCCTAACGAAGAACAATACAAGGGGCTTGAACAAGCTTTGAGGAATGAAGCCGGGTTATCGAAAGAAATGTTTGAACTGCTCAGGCTTCTTCCCAAAAACACACATTTGATGGACGTACTCAGGACGGGGATTTCAGCACTGGCCGGGGACGAAAAGGAAATCGACGACCGATCCAGGGAGGCCAATTACCGCAAGTCCATTCGTTTATTAGCCAAAGTTCCACAAATCGTTGCGGACAGCTACCGGGCTATTCACAATCTGGAGCCGGCCCAGCCTAATAAAGATCTTTCATACAGTGCGAACTTTCTGCATATGATCACGGGACGTGTTCCGACCGAGATGGAAACGAAGGTTTTCGACCAGTCCCTAATCGTCTACAGTGAACATGAAATGCCAAACTCCACATTTACGGCTCGGGTCATTGCTTCTACGCAAGCGGATATCATCGGAGCTTTGACAGGTGCCGTCGCTTCGCTCAAAGGAACGCTTCATGGTGGAGCAAACGAAGCGGTTATGCAAATGCTTTTAGTAGCCGGAGCCGTTGAAGAAATGGAGCCCTTGATTCTCGGCAAGCTGTCTCGCAAAGAGCGTATTATGGGCTTCGGCCACCGGGTTTACATGAACAAACCGGATCCGCGCGCCCTTCTTATGAAAGCTGCTCTTCAACCGCTAGCGATTGCAAAAGGCCAGGAGCATTTGTATCACATGTGCGTAATCGGTGAAGAGGTTATGAAACGGGAAAAAGGACTGTATCCCAACTTGGATTACTATGCGGCTCCGGTGTATTACTTGCTTGGAATCCCAATCGATCTATTCACTCCTGTCTTCTTAGCGGCACGAACGATCGGAGTATGTGCACATGTCATCGAGCAGCATGAGAACAACCGTCTTTTCCGTCCAAGAGTTCTTTACAGTGGCCCGCGCAATCTTCATCCATAATACAACAAGGAGAGATAGATGTTATGAGCTCAATTGCTTATGAGAAAGGAAATATTTTGGAGCAGGCAGACAAGTTGCTGGTAGATATAGCCCAATATACAATTTCATATGAAATAAAAAGCAAAGAGGCCTATCAAATCGCTCGTCATGTCGTCATGGACTCTCTCGGAACAGCCATGCTGGCGCTGCGCTTCCCGGAATGCACCAAGCACCTGGGGCCTATCGTTCCCGGGATTCGCGTGACGAACGGCACACGTGTACCGGGAACCCAATTTGAGCTCGATCCGGTACATGGGGCATTCAACATCGGCACCTTGATTCGTTGGCTCGATTTCAACGACACATGGCTTGCGGCGGAGTGGGGGCATCCCTCCGACAATTTGGGCGGCATTCTGGCCGTAGCCGACTATGTTAGCCGTAATCGGATCGCTGAAGGGAAGGAACCGCTGAAGATGCGCGATGTGCTTACCGCAGCGATTAAGGCTCACGAAATTCAAGGCGTTCTGGCTTTAGAGAACAGCTTAAACCGTGTCGGATTGGACCATGTGTTGTTCGTTAAAGTTGCTTCGACAGCTGTCGTTACCGCTTTGCTTGGCGGTGGCCGGGAAGAGGTGATCAACGCCCTCTCCAATGCATGGTTGGATGGCGGAAGTTTACGTACGTATAGACATGCGCCAAATACAGGCTCCCGGAAGTCTTGGGCAGCCGGCGATGCGACAAGCCGTGCCGTACGCCTTGGCCTAATGGCAATGAAAGGCGAAATGGGCTATGCCACCGGCCTTTCCGCCAAGCTTTGGGGATTCCAGGATGTACTGTTCAAAGGCAAGGAGCTAAAGCTTGCCCGTTCGCTTGATAGCTACGTGATGGAGAACGTACTGTTCAAGATTTCCTTCCCGGCCGAATTTCATGCGCAAACGGCAGTGGAGTGCGCATTCGAGCTGCATGAGCTTGTGAAAGACCGTATCGATGACATTAGCCATATTACGCTGACGACGCACGAGTCCGCCATACGGATTATTGACAAGAAGGGGCCGCTCTACAATCCAGCCGACCGCGACCACTGTCTCCAATACATGGTAGCCATCGGCCTGTTGTTCGGTAACTTGACGGCCGAGCATTACGAGGACGAGATTGCGAAAGATCCGAGAATCGACGCCCTTCGTGAAAAAATGGTTGTCGTAGAAGATGAGAGATATAGCAAGGACTATCTTGATCCGCAGAAGCGCTCGATCGCGAACGCGGTACAAGTTCATTTCAAGAACGGTACGGAAACAGCAAAAGCCGAATGTGAATATCCGATCGGTCACCGCAGACGCCGTGAGGAGGGAATCCCGAAAATCGTGGAGAAATTCCAATCCAGCTTGCTGACGCGCTTCCCGAAAAAGAGAGTGGAGCAAATTATCGAACATTCCTTGGATCAGCAGTGCTTTGAAGAAATGGCTGTTCAAGATTATATGAACTTGTTCGTCATTTGACCTTCAGCCTGAGGGCACAAGAAAGGGGAATTACTATGGCTTGGTTGATTGAGGATGAGCCTGGGCAGAAGCAATTAGCCGAACAATTTATGCGAATGATCCGCAGCGGTTCCATTGTAAAAATTCCTGGAACTCATGATGCTATGGCTGCCAGAATCGCGAAGCAGTTCGATTTCAAAGCCATTTATTTGTCAGGGGCCGCTTATACGGCTAGTCGAGGTTTACCGGATCTCGGACTGATCTATTCCAATGAAGTGGCGGACCGTGCTCGGGAGCTGATCAGGGCTTCGGGACTTCCCCTGCTTGTCGATATCGACACAGGCTTCGGAGGTGTGCTGAACGTTGCCCGAACGGCGAAAGAAATGCTGGAGGCCAAGGTGGCTGCCGTTCAGATCGAAGATCAGGAAATGCCGAAGAAATGCGGGCACCTGAACGGAAAGAAGCTCGTCTCTGTGGAGGAGATGATGCAGAAAATCAAGACGATAAAGGAAATCGCGCCCTCCCTCGTTGTCATTGCCCGTACGGACGCTAAGAGCGTAGAGGGGATGGAGGCTGCGATCGAAAGAGCCAAGCACTATATAGCTGCGGGGGCAGATGCAATTTTTCCGGAAGCGCTGGAAAACGAAGAAGATTTCAAACGGTTCCGAGCAGCTATCGATGTTCCACTGCTGGCCAATATGACTGAATTCGGGAAAACCCCTTATTATACCGCCGAGCAATTCGAAATCTGGGGAATTAACATGGTCATATATCCGGTGACCTCGCTTCGGGTTGCCGCTAAAGCATACGAGCGGGTGTTTGCGGAAATTAGCCAAACCGGGACGCAGGTGCAATCTTTGGCGCATATGCAGACGCGAAAGGAACTTTACGAAACGATCCGGTATTATGATTATGAAAATTTGGACGGGAAAATTGCCAAAACTGTTCTTCAAGACGAATAATCTTGCTTTGGTGATTCCCAATATCGTTGAGTTTGACTTCTGTATGCATTCATCACTGGATAACCCGCAGCCCTGGCCACGGCTGCGGGTTATTTCTCTGCCCGACAAAGAACATGATGTTTGTTCGGGGACGTTTCCAGCATAAGGGGAGAAGGGGGGAGTACGGCGTGACACAATCATGTCAGCTTTCATTTTAATGCTGGTAATTTGCCCTTGATATTTCCCTGCGCCGCCCGCAGTTGTTTATTGTCGACATGAGTATAGATCTGTGTGTTCTCTATACTGGAATGGCCGAGCAATTCCTGGACAGAACGTATATCAGTCCCGCTCCGGATGTGCAGTGTTGCAAAGCTATGGCGCAGCTTATGACTGGATAGTTTCTTCTCGTTCTCCGGCTTGGATTCTTGAAAGGCGGCAAATGCCTGCTCGGTTACATGCTGAACCGTCCGTCGCGCGATTCTCCTGCCAAATTGAGAAGTAAAGAGAGGAATATCTTTTCCGCTCCGGTGAGGAATGCGAATCGGCATGTACCGGTCCAATGAATCGATGATTTCCGGGAGCAGAGGAACCACTCGCCATTTATCTCCTTTTCCTTTCACTCTGAGGTACTCCTCGTCTCTATGATAGTCCTTCAAATTCAGACGGTGTATTTCAATGACGCGCAGCCCTGCGTACGCCATTAACATGCAGATGGCCACGTTTCGAATCACATATCTTCCGTCTACCTCTTGGAAGAAATGGACAAGCTCCTGCTCATCCAGATAGGTCGGAATCCGATTTTTTTCAACCTTCGTCTTCTCCACCTCCAGGGCGGGGTTTCCCTTGATGATTTCCATAAGATTAAGGAATTTAAAAAAGGTACGAATGGAGGAAAGCTGCCGATTTCTCGCCGATCCGCCCGTTCCGCCCTTACGAATGCTGGTTAGGTAACGCATGACGTCGAGCTTGGTTATGTCTTCGACGGGCTTGGGGTAAACACTCCCGAGGAACCTCCTGATGTCCAGCATATACTCACGCTGCGTGAGGATCGAATAGTCCTTATCTTTCATGATGATTGAGAATGCATCGAGCTCGGTTTCGTATTGCTCCATGATGTCGTATTTCTTACTCTGCAAAGTCATCTGCCACCTGTCTGCGCCTGCTTGTCCATGGTATAGGGTAGCGGGAGTTGCGCCTTTTCTTTGATTATAACAGAAGTTGCACGAAATCCGTATTTTGTGCAATTTTTTGCGCTTGTCTAATGCACGGGTGAAGCAGGCTATAGCATCTTATGTAGAGGAATAACCGATCAAATTCGCTCTGCCGTTAGGGGGAGTCACCGAGGTTGTATTCACGCTGCGACCAAGGACGAATCAACGGGGCATAGACGTCGCTTTACAGGAAACGTGTCCATTTTAAAGGATGGAACAACAACAACTTCTGAAATCAAATGTGATTGACACATACTTCCAAACATGTTACTTTAGTTTTGGGGAGTAAAATGAGTCAATCAGCTCATTATTTTAAAGCGATCGAAAGTTGCAGCAACTACTTTTACTTTACCCGGATTTCAATGCATGGCTAAAGCTGCACGTCGAGGTGACAAGGGCGGGATCAGGATGAACATTTTCCTGAAAGCGCCTACATGCGTCGGCTATTTCAAGGGTGGGGAAAGGGGAAGTGTTTATTGATGAGTGTCATGAAAATCGATTTGCACATTAATCATGAAGATGTACCAACCGAGCGTTATTCCGAGGTTCGGGATCCGGGCCGACTTACAGATGTCGTGGGACAAGTAGGGATCGGAACCGTGCAGCACGTAGAGCAAGCCGTGAACGCCGCACATCAAGCCTTCTTGTCATGGCGCAAGTCTGCGCTTGAGGAACGCCTGGATGTTTTGTCTCGAATCGCGAAGCTTCTGGAGGATGAAAGCCAATCTCTGGCCGAGACGTTATCGAGAGAGAACGGGGTTCTGTTGTCTACATCCTTAGGTGAAATGAATATGGCTATCCATGCGGTTCATGCAACGATCAAAAACGCGGAATCTTTCTTCAATCCCAAACAGGCGGAGGACGAAATCAGCTGGGTGAGCGTGGAGAAAAGGCCAATCGGTGTCATAGCGGGAATCGTGCCTTGGAATGCGCCGATGGTGTTAACGATCCAAAAAATCGCACCGGCAATCGTAACCGGCAACACACTCGTCATGAAGCCTTCGCCGAATGCTCCGATGGGGGTAAGTATAATTATGAAAAAAATCGCAGCCCTGCTTCCTGCCGGCGTCCTCAATGTTATTCACGGAGACGGGGACGTCGGCTCTGCCTTAACGAAGCATCCGCTTGTACGTAAAATATCATTTACAGGCGGCGGCAAGATCGCAAAGTTCATCATGAAGGATGCAGCGGAATCTCTTAAAGGCGTGCACTTCGAACTGGGCGGAAACGATCCGGCAATCGTACTCGATGATGCGGACCTGGACGACATCATTCCCAAAATTATGGTCAGCGCATTCCGCCGTTCGGGCCAAGTATGTTTCGCCACTAAAAGAATCTATATTCCGGAGAAGATGTATGATTCTTTCTATACCAAAATGTGTGATCTGGTCGATCAGTATAAGATCGGGCATGGCTTGGATCCGAGCGCCACTTTCGCACCGTTGAACAACAAAGTTCAATACGACTTCGTCAAAGCGCTTGTTGAAAGAATCAAACAAAGCAGCGCCAAGATTGTGGAGTTGGGTGAGAAGCTGGAGCCTGATAACTGGGACAACGGCTATTACTTGCATCCGGCAATCGTCCGTGATGTGGAGCCATCGCAAGAAATTGTCACATGCGAGCAATTCGGTCCGATCATGCCGTTAATCTCCTATCGTTCGGAAGAAGAAGTAATCCGTTGGGCCAATATGACCGAGTACGGTCTGGGTTCCTCCGTATGGACTGCCGATTTTGAACGCGGCCTGAAAATTGCGAGAGAGATTGAAGCCGGTATGACGTTCATTAACGGGAGCGGCCAATCCCATCTCGGCTATGAGCAAATGCCGTTTGGCGGTGTTAAACAAAGCGGAATCGGCAGAGAAAATTCTGAGCTCGGCCTTCATGAATTCATCGAGTATCATGCGATTAATTATCATAAAACCAGCTGATTTCCATATTTGTACCCGCTTTAATAAGAAATGAAAGAAGGTAATGGAAATGAATAAATTTCCTGACTTGCCCATTTACACAGGCTTCAATACGCCAAGCCGGATGGAAGTTGATATTTACGACGTGGAAGTGGATGGTGACATTCCGGCCGACATCAACGGGGCTTTCTACCGGGTCGGGCCCGACCCGCAATACCCGCCTTTACTCGGCCATGACATTTACTTCAACGGAGACGGCATGGTAAGCATGTTCCGGTTTCAGAACGGCCGTGTCGACTACAAGTCCCGGTATGTTCGCACCGATAAGTTCGAACTGGAACGCAAGGCGCAGCGCGCTTTGTTCGGCGCCTACCGGAACCCGTTTTTCGACGATCCGAGCGTACAGGGGCAGATTAGAGGAACAGCTAATACGAACATTGTTTTTCATGCCGGGAAACTGCTTGCGCTTAAGGAAGACAGTCCGCCGATCGTTATGGATCCGTTCACGCTCGAATCGCAGGGCTATTACGATTACGAAGGTAAAATGACGAGCGAGACATTCACGGCGCATCCGAAGCTGGATCCCCAGACGGGGGAAATGATAGCGTTCGGTTATGCCTCCAAGGGCATCGACACGGATGATATCACGTACTATGTGATCAGCCCTAAGGGGGAAATTGTTCACGAGGTCTGGTTTAAAATGCCATATGCCGCCATGCAGCATGATTTCGGTGTGACCCGTGATTATGTCATTTTCCCGGTTGTGCCGATCGTAAGCAGTCTGGAACGGGCAAGAGAAGGAAAACCGACTTTCGGTTGGGACGGCACGAAGGACATCTATCTTGGAGTCATCCCGCGCAGAGGCGAAGCCCGCGACATTCGTTGGTTTAAAGGACCGAATCAATTCGCATCCCACGTCATGAACGCCTTCAACGTAGGCTCCAAGATACATATCGACATGCCGGTTGCCGAAGGCAACATGTTCCCGTTCTTCCCGGATATCCACGGCGCGGCATTCGACCGGGAGAAGGCGGATTCCCGCGTCACCCGCTGGACAATCGATTTCGAATCCGGCAACAATACGTTCGAACATAAGCAGCTGGGTAATATGATCGGGGATTTCCCGCGCATCGATGACCGCTATGCGATGGAGTCTTACCGCCACGGCTTCATGTGTGTGACGGATTTATCGAAACCTTATGATTCCAAGCGCGGTGGCAGCATTTCGGGGATGTTCATCAATTGTTTGGGTCATATCGACTTTTCCACCGGCAAGGAGAAAATCTTCTTTGCGGGGCCGACTTCCACGATCCAGGAATCTACCTTTATTCCGAAATCGGATCATGCTCCCGAAGGTGAAGGGTACCTTATCGCGTTAGTTAATCGGCATGAAGAGATGCGTTCGGATTTGGTTATTCTTGACGCCCAGCATATCGATGACGGCCCGATCGCCACGGTGCGTTTGCCGCTGCGGCTCCGTCAAGGCCTGCATGGGAACTGGGTGCCGGATTCCCGGCTCAATACGGCGAAAGCAGCTGTCTGATTCATAGATTCACCAATATTGAATATAAATGGAGGAGTTACTACTATGGGAGAACTTGCATTAAACTCGAATGAGCACATTGCCACTTTGGAGAAAAAGATCGAGCAATTAACGAATCAAGTTGGTTTACTGGAAGATACGCAGGCGATCAGGCATTTGCATCATAAATACGGCTATTATATCGATAAGTGTCTGTACAACGAAGTGGTGGATCTCTTTGCAGAAGACGGAGAGGTTCACTTCATGGGCGGCATTTTCAAAGGTAAAGAGGGAGCGCGCCGGCTCTATGTCGAACGGTTCCAGAAAAATTTCACTAACGGCAATAACGGACCTGTATACGGTTTTCTTCTCGATCATCCCATGATGCAGGACATCGTGGAAGTCTCCCCGGATCGGCAAACGGCCAAAGGAAGATTCCGCTGCCTGATGCAAGCGGGACGTCACGAGCTTGCAGAGGGTGAAACCAGACAATGGTGGGAAGGAGGAATCTACGAGAATGAATATGTAAAGGAACAGGGCGTATGGAAAATCAAAGTATTGAACTATCGCGGATTGTGGCACGCCGATTTCGATAAAGGCTGGGCGCATACTCCACCGGGGTTATACCCGATGTTCTCGACGACTTTCCCGGAAAACCCGGTCGGTCCGGATGAATTGATCGTGCCGACTCCTGTTCTCTGGCCGGATACGGATGTGATGGCATTCCATTATCCGCACCCTGTGACCGGTCAGTGCTGAAGCGAATAAGGCCTGTCAGACGCGGAAACACATTTATTATCATAAAACCAACGTGCAAAGGGGTAATATCGATGGCGATTCCAGAGGAAAAGATTCCTGTAACGCGATATGAGGATCTTAACAAAAGCTATATCAACGGAGAATGGCGGGAAGGTTTAAGCGAAAGGACTTACGATATTACGAATCCTTACGACAATTCGGTTGTGACGACCGTGCGGCTCGCGACAGCTAAACAACTGCAGGAAACGTTTGAGATTGCAAGAAAGGCGCAGCGGGAATGGGCCCAATCATCCGTTGAGGAACGCAAGGCGGTCATTCATAAAGCTGCGGAATATTTGCACGCCAACCATGATGCGATTGTCAACGTCATTGTCCGTGAAACGGGCGGAACAATCTTAAAAGCCAACGTAGAAGTGCATCTTGCGCTGGAAGTGTTGGAGGAGGCCGTCAATTACGCCGATGCCATTGATAAAGTGCAGGATATTCCGTCGGCTGTTCCGGGCAAGGTGAACCGGGTTCGCCGCCTTCCGCTGGGCGTGGTCGCATCGATCTCCCCATTCAATTTCCCGATGAATTTGTCCATGAGAACGATCGCGCCTGCTATCGCCCTGGGGAACAGCGTAGTGCATAAGCCTGATATTCAAGTCGGCTTAACGGGCGGTTCGATTATTGCCAAGGCGTTCGAATATGCGGGTCTGCCGAGAGGCGTCTTCAACGTGATTCTGACGGATATTACGGAGATCGGCGACGAGATGCTGACGAACCCGCACGCCGGTTTGATCAGCTTCACCGGCTCTACGGCGGTCGGCAAACATATCGGCGAAATTGCCGGTAAAAACTTAAAGCGCGTCATTCTCGAGCTGGGCGGAAACAGCCCGTTTGTCGTACTGTCGGATGCCGATGTCGATCGTGCGGTTGATGCCGCAGTGTTCGGAAAGTTCATTCATCAAGGACAAATATGTATGATTATTAATCGTTTCATCGTGCATAAAGACAAGCATGATGAGTTTGTGCAAAAGTTTGTCGAGCGGGCGAAGGCTCTTCCCTGCGGCGATCCAAGAGATCCGAAGACCGTAATCGGACCGCTTGTTAATGAACGCCAGCTGCAGAAAGCGGTCAACGTCATCGAATCGGCCAAGCAGGAAGGCGTGACTATTGCGCTTGAAGGCAAGAGGGAAGGCAATGTGCTGACGCCTTATGTGTTTACGGGTGTGGATAACACGAGCCGGCTGGCACAAACCGAGCTGTTTGCGCCGATCGCGACGATTGTCAAGGCCGATACGGATGAAGAAGCGGTTCGAATGGCAAGCGAAACCGAGTACGGGTTAAGTTCTTCGATCTTCACTTCTGATTTGGCCAAAGGCGAAGCGTTTGCGATGCAAATCGAGAGCGGCATGACGCATATCAACGACCAGACGGTTAACGATAGCCCGACGATTCCTTTCGGCGGCAACAAGTCGAGCGGAAGCGGCAGATTCGGCAATCCGTGGATCATCGACGAATTTACGATTACCAAATGGGTTTCGATTCAACAACAATATCGCAAATTCCCGTTCTAATCAGAGACTCAGCACCTGCGTTTGTTCAAGCTAAAGAAGCCCTGCACCTATGCAGGGCTTCTTGCGGTACGCCCGGGAGGGGCGTCATCTCCAGCTTGCACTATTTATCAGACACAATGGTGTTGAATATACAGGGAATGGGTTTGCTGCTAATCCGTGATCTCGTCAAGACGGTAACCCATTCTGGAAGAAATGTTGTTGGAAGCTTCAATGACGAGTTGCTTGATATTTGCCAATTGCTCTATAAGGTGAACTTCAGGTCCAACGACGCCAATTGCGGCGATGGGATAACCATGTATATCAAATATGGGTGCGGCTATGCCCGTCACTCCCAGATTGGTTTCATGGGAGCTGGCAAATACCCGGTCCCGCCTGATTTGCTGCAATCGCTCACGTAAGAGAACGGGATCTGTAACCGTGTGCTTGGTGTATGCTTTAGCAGGCAGGGACAAAATATGGTCAATTCGAGACTCGGGGAAAAAAGCCAGCACCGCCTGGCCCAGAACGCCGTACAAATACGGCCGACGCAGCCCGACGAGCGTACCTACACTTAAGCCTTCATAATTTTCATTTTCTCGTTTATAAACGTAAAAAATTTCTTCCTTCTCCGGTAAAGCCATCAGGATGGTTTGCTTCGTTCGAAGGTGAAGCTCATCCAAGAACGGCTCCGCCTCTTGCCGTACGTCAAGGGTGGAAGATTTAAGCATCGAAAATTCCAAAAGCCGCAAACCAGGTTGATAGGTTAACGAAGTGGCGTCAAATTGGACTAACCCTCTGCGTGCAAGGGTATATAAAATGCGATATACCGTATTTTTGGGCAGATGGGCAATTGCCGAAATTTCTTCGATCGTAAGCGAAGTGTTTCCGGCACTGAACGCCTGTAGCACATCGATCGCCCGGTCAATGGTTTGGATGGAGTTCATATTAATGTCCCTCATGTTAAAAACCCCCGATGATCATGGATAATATTGCATGATTTAGCCTGTGGGATTATTGACACCTACAGGCAACCATGTTAACTTATATCATATAGAATTAAAATGAGTAATACAACTCAAAAAATGAGGGGATGTTATGAAGTGAAAATTGTTCTATTCAATGACTATATACCTGGAGTAGTAAAGGATGATCGCGTACTGGATGTTAGCGGTATCGTTCCCTGGGATGCGGCTAAACCGCAGGAATCCCTTGTAAATTTGATTGTGCGATTTGAATATTTCAAATCCGCCATTGATCGGGGGCTGGCATACGCCGATTCGTACGCATTGCACCAAGTGAAATTACGCCCTCCCGTTCCGAATCCAACGAAAATCGTGGCGGCGCCGGTGAATTATTATCTTCACCAGGATGAAATGAACGAGCAATTCAATAACGCGGAGTACACGATTGAAAAACTAGGCTTCTTTTTGAAAGCGCCTTCTTCAATCATCGGTCCCGAGGATACCGTCAAATTGCCGTTTAAAGACCGCAGGACGGACCACGAAGCGGAGCTGGCGTTCGTCGTCGGCAAGAGAGCGAAGGATGTGCCCGCATCGGAAGCCTATAAGTACATATTCGGCTATTTCGCCCTGATGGACATCACGGTCAGAGGCAAGGAAGACCGCCCATGGCGCAAATCCTTTGATACATTTACGCCGATCGGGCCCTGGATTGTAACGTCGGATGAAATCGGGAATCCTAATGAGCTCGGATTTCGCTTATGGGTGGATGAGGAGCTCCGGCAGTCGGCGAATACCAAGGACTTGATATACGATTGCTACAAGTTTTTTGAAGCGGCATCGGCAGCGATGACACTGGAGCCGGGGGACATTCTTACAACGGGAACGCCCGAAGGGGTCGGTCCTATCGAGAAAGGCAACAAGGTCCGGATTCAAATCGACCGGATCGGCGAATTTTCGGTTTCTGTCGATTACAAGTAACGGAGGTGACGGGATGAAAGAATCAGATGAGCTTAAAGCATTTGATGCGAAATTGCAGAGCGAAAACCTGGGGCCGCTGTGGTCGTCGATCCATGCCTTAAATACGATTGAGCCGAAAGCGAAGCCGATTCCTTATTTGTGGAAGAAAGCGCATATCGAAAGGCATCTGGAAGAAGCGGCGAGATTGATGGAGGTCGGAGGCGCGGTGGAACGCAGGGCGGTTTTCCTGATCAATCCAGGTATGAAGGATTTGCAGCCTTTGGGCTGGGGAGGAGCTACCCAAACGCTGTATGCGGCGGTTCAGGCCGTGAAGCCCGGGGAGATTGCGCCGGCACATCGGCACACGACGACGGCCTTGCGGTTTATTATGAAAGGACGCGGGGCCGAAGGAAGAGTGGATGGGGAGAAAATCCCGTTTGAACCAGGCGACTATCTGATCACGCCGACATGGGCCTGGCACGATCATGCGAACCAAGGCGATGAAACGGTGCTCTGGATGGATTGCCTGGATACGCCCTTCACCATGTACATGAATGTGTGCTTCACGGAATTTCATCCCGACAAGCAGCAGCCGTTGCAAGTCCCGGACGATTATAGCGCGCAGCGCTATGAGGGGGGCATGGTCCGCCCGGTGTCCGACCGTACTCCGCAAATCGCGCCGTTAGGCCGTTACAAGTGGGAGCAAACCAGTCGGGGATTGGAAGGATTAAGCCGGTTCGATCCGGACCCGATCGAAGGCTATGCGGTGGAATATATCAACCCGTCGACGGGCAAAGACGCCAACGACCGCATCGGCGCCCGCATGCAGAAGCTTCCTCTGAAGTTTCGCGGGAAAGCCCACCGTCATGTACACAGCTGCGTGTACCATGCGTTCAAAGGAAAAGGCTACACCGTGATGAACGGTGTGAGGTTCGACTGGTCGGAAGGAGACTTCTTCGTTATCCCTTCCTGGACATGGCACGAGCATGTGAATACTTCGGATGAAGAAGAAGCGCTCCTGTTCTCCACCAACGATCTGCCGATTATGGAAGCATTTCAGTTCGAAAGAGCCGAAGAACTCCAGGAGCATGACGGGCACCAACAAATACAAGAGGTTTTTGAACCGATTCTTTAATAGATGAAATGGAATGATAAAGAACTAGAAGGGAGCGATTCCACGTGTCGCAACATCCAATTGTGATTGTCGGCGCAGGGCCAGTCGGATTAACGGCCGCCACCATTTTAACTCAAGCGGGCCTGCCGGTCATCGTCGTAGAGAAAAGCAATGCGCCAAGCCGGGAATGGCGGGCTTCTACATTCCATGCAGGAACGCTTGAGCTGCTGGAACCGTACGGAATCGTTGAAGAATTAATGAGCCGTGGATTGCTATGTGAGAAAGTGCAATACCGGGATCGGAAAAACGGCTTGTATGCGGAATTTGATTTCAATCTGCTCAAGAATGATACGAAATATCCGTTCCGTCTGCAATGCTCGCAGGCGACATACGTACAGTTATTGTTCGAGAAACTGAAGAAGCGCGCGAATGCCGAATTGAGGTTCGAGGCCGAGATTGCCGGCTTTACCCAAAATGAAAGCGGTGTCACTGTTTCGGTCAAGACGCCAAACGGAATGGAACAGCTTCAAACGCCGTATCTCCTTGGTGCGGATGGAGCAAGAAGCGTGGTCCGCAAAACGCTTGGCTTCGCATTCGACGGATATACGTTTGAAGAACGCTGGCTGCTGGTAGGCACGCCTAACGCACTCGATCAGTACATTCCGGGCTTGGCGTATGTCAATTACATTTCCGATCCGGAACAATTCTTGTTCATGCTTCGCGTACCGGAAGCATGGCGCTTCCTGTATCCCGTGCCTCCCGAAATACCGGATGAGGTCGCGCTCAATATGGATAACATCCAGCGAACGATGCGGGAAGCCTTACATACAACGGATCACTTCCCAGTCGTTGAAAATACGCTGTATCGCATCCATCAACGTGTCGCGGAGAATTTTTATGAAGGAAGAGCGATTCTGCTCGGGGATGCGGCTCATCTGAACAGCCCGATGGGCGGATTGGGATTGAACAGCGGCATCCACGATGCGGTAGACTTGAGTATCAGGCTTATCCGAATCGTTAACGGTGCCGATCGGAAAGCCGAGTTGGACAAGTACAGTGACGCGCGCCGGCGTGTGGCGGTCGAATATGTCAAAAGCATCAGCGAGAAAAATACCCAAGTTGTGAAAGAAACGGATCCGGAACATCGTATAAAGCTGCAGCGGGAGATGGCCGAGCTCGCTAACGATCCGGTCCGCGCCAGACAGTGGCTGCTTCGTTCGGCGATGATCGCGAGCATCCGCGAACAAGGAATCGGCGATGCGCCGTAATCGATCGACGATTAGAAGCCAAGCGCTTCATGCCGAGGGATAAAACCTGAAGCGCAATCCATTGGCTGATGCAGGGAAGCTGACGATCGTGAATGCAAGCCATGCGGACGCGTTTATGCCCAAGTAAGCCGGCCGTAAAAACCCAATGAAAGAGGAGAGCCATGCAGGATAACGAAATCGTGTTCTCGCTGAGGAAGATATCCAAAAGTTTTCCTGGCGTCCTGGCGCTGAACGATGTCTCGGTTGACTTTGTGCGGGGAGAGGTACATGCGCTTCTGGGAGAGAATGGGGCGGGCAAGTCTACCTTAATTAAGGTGCTTGCCGGAGCCCACGCTCCTGACGAAGGGGAAATTCAAATCGGCGGGGAGTGCTACAAAGAGATGACGCCCCGTCTGGCGAAGCAGCTGGGGATCCAGGTGATCTACCAGGAATTCAATCTTATCCCGACGCTGTCGGCTGCGGAAAATATATTTTTGGGCGATTTCATCGGCAACGGCTGGCTGGTTGACAAGAAAGCGATGGTCAACAAGACGAAGGAGCTGCTCGACAGCCTCCAGATCCAATTGGACCCGCGCCGTCTTGTACGGGACATGTCCCCGGCCCAGCAGCAGATTGTTGAAATTGCCAAAGCGATTTCCAAAGACGTCAAAATCCTGGTCATGGACGAACCTTCCGCCCCGTTGACCATCAACGAAGTGGAAGCGATGTTCAAGATCGTGCGCGTGCTCAAAGAGAAGGGCGTCACCATCATTTATATTTCGCACCGGATGGAAGAGTTGTTCGAAATCTCCGACCGCATAACGGTCATGAGGGATGGCCGGTACGTTTCGACCCAAGCAACCCAAGCGACGAACCGCCAGGAGCTGGTCAGTCTGATGGTCGGCCGGGAGCTGAAGGAAACGTATCCGTCCCGCAGCATAAAGCCGCAGCAAACGCTGCTCGAGGTCAATCGTTTAAGCGGCAACGGCTTTGAGAATATTTCCTTCCAGTTGAAGAAGGGTGAAATTCTCGGGTTTTCCGGCTTGGTAGGCGCCGGACGGACGGAGCTGGCGAGGGCGTTGTTCGGGGCGGATCCCGCCCACACGGGCGACATTGTGTTCGAGGGGCAGAAGGTGAACGTGAGATCTCCGCAAGATTCGATCCGGTTAGGAATGGGACTGATCCCGGAGGACCGGAAGCAGCAGGGGGTTATCCTGAGAAGCACGGTGAAACGGAATATTACGCTGCCCAGCTTGAAGTTTCTGTCGCGGTTTGGGGTGGTCAAGACGAAAGAAGAGCTGGAGCAGGCGGAAAGCTTCAAGAACACCTTATCGATCCGAACCCCTACCTTAGAGCAGAAAGTGAATCATTTGAGCGGCGGCAACCAACAAAAGGTGGTGCTCGCCAAGTGGCTGGCCAGGGATTGCAAAGTGCTGATCTTTGATGAGCCGACGCGAGGGATCGACGTCGGGGCCAAACAGGAAATTTATAAACTGATGTGCAGCCTGGCGGAAAGCGGAGTCGGCATCATCATGATTTCGTCCGATATGGAGGAGCTGCTGGGGATGTCGGATCGGGTGATCGTCCTCTCCAGCGGCAGAATGACCGGGGAGCTGGGAAGGGAAGCGTTCGCGCAGGAACGCATCATGGACATGGCGTCACAGCATTGAAGCGGAGGAGATGCGATATGGCACTGAACGAATTTTTTAGGAAATACGGCATATTTATCGTGCTGGCGCTATTGTTTATCTTGTTCTCATCCATGACGGAAGCATTCTTGACGATCAACAATTTGCTCAATATTCTGCGTCAGGTTTCGATGATGGGGATAGTCGCAGTCGGGATGTGCTTCGTCATGATTGCGGGGGGAATTGACCTCTCGGTCGGTGCGCAAATCTCCTTGGTCAGTATACTGACCTCTTGGCTGATGGTCCATGCAGAGGTGCATCCGGTATTGGCGGCGGTTGCCGGAGTGGCGGCGGCGACGCTGGTCGGGTTCGTCAACGGCTATCTGTGGGTGACGTTAAACATCCACCCGTTGATGATAACGCTGGCTACGATGACGATCGTGACGGGGCTAAGCAAAATGATCAGCGGGGGGATGTCCATCTTCGGGTTTGATAAATCGTTTAGGGTTCTCGGACAAGGCTATGTCGGAAGCATCCCGATCCCGGTCATTATACTGATTGTCGTAGCCCTGATCGGCAGCTTTATTCTGAATAAAACGTATTTCGGCCGATATGTGTATGCGCTTGGGGGCAATGAAGAAGCGGCGAGGCTGTCGGGAGTCAATGTCAAGCGAATGAGAATGATGCTCTTCTCCCTGGGCGGATTCATTACGGGCATCGCGGGTATCGTCCTCTTATCGCGTATGAACTCGGGCCAGCCGAACGCGGGGGCCGGGTTTGAGTTCGACGTATTGACGGCGGCGATTCTCGGCGGCATTAGCATCATGGGCGGTGAAGGGAGAATATCCGGCGTACTGACCGGTGTTCTCATCATCGGGGTGCTGAGCAACGGTCTGGTTTTGATGAATGTAGGCGATTACTACCAAAGCATCATCAAAGGGGTCGTGCTGATTGCGGCAATCGGTCTGGACGGTCTCCAGCATAAAAACAGAAAGAAAAAAGCTGTGCCGTCGGTCCAGTTGGCGGCTGGGGGTTGAAGGGATAATCAACGGAGGCAACCTTAAAGCAACGGGAGCTTTCGTGGTAACCAAATTCCACTAACCATTTATCGAAATCTATTGAAAAGAGGGATATCTTACATGTCGATGCAGGAAGAAAACCAACCCGTGAAGGATCAAGGAGCAATTGGTGGAGAGAACGTGAAGGTTGAATTTGAGGACGGTATTGCCTGGGTGATCTTGAACCGTCCGCACAAGCGGAACGCGATGAGTCCGGCGCTGAACGAAGAGATGGTTGAGATTTTGGAGCAATTGGAGCTGGACGATCGCTGCGGCGTCGTCGTGCTGACGGGCGCGGGAGATTCCTTCTCGGCCGGTATGGATCTTAAAGAATACTTCCGTGAAACCGAGAGGAAGTCGCAAGCCGAGATCGCGAAAGTGCGCCGAACGGCAACGAATTGGCAGTGGCGAAAGCTGATGTACTACTCCAAGCCGACAATCGCCATGGTGAACGGCTGGTGCTTCGGCGGAGCCTTCACCCCCCTGATTTCCTGCGATTTGGCCATTGCTGCAGAGGATGCCACTTTCGGTTTGTCTGAAATTAACTGGGGAATCATTCCGGCAGGGAACGTTACCCGCGCGGTTGCCGCGGTAATGGGGCAGCGCAACGCGCTCTATTATATTATGACCGGCGAACCGTTTAACGGCGTAAAAGCTGTGGAAATGGGCTTGGTGAACGAAGCGGTGCCGAAAGAAAAACTGCGGGAGCGGACGGTTGAACTTGCGAGAACGCTGCTTAGCAAAAATCCGGTTGTTCTGAACGCGGCGAAGATGGGCTATAAATATTCCCGCGACATGCCATGGGATACGGCTGAAGATTATTTAGCGGCGAAACAACAGCAGCAAATATCGCTTGATCCGGAACGCGGACGGCAGCAGGGGCTCAAGCAGTTCCTTGACGATAAGACGTTTCGCCCGGGACTGGAGGGTTACAAGCGTGAGTCTTAATTCGAAGCCGCTGGCCAATGCCGCTGCGACGGTCTCCGTGGAGAAGCTGCTTCACCCCCGCTCGATTGCCGTCGTGGGGGTGTCGGCTGCGCCGGGATCGCCTGGCGAAGCCGTTGTGGACCACCTGCGGCGCTTTCGCTATGACGGTGAGATTCACCTGGTCAGCCGGAACCGGGAAGAAGTGAACGGGATTCGGTGCGTGCCGGCCATCGATGACCTGCCGAAAGGGATCGACGCCGTGGTGTTGTGTGTTCCTCAAGCGGCGGCGGTAGAAGCGGTACGGGCTTGCGCGCGACGGGAGGCAGGTGCCGTCATGATTTTTGCCGCAGGGTTCGCGGAGGCAGGCGATGAAGGGATGATTGCCCAGCAGCAAATCACCGAGATCGCTCGCGAGAACGGGATGGCGGTGGCCGGACCGAATTGCATGGGGTTAACCAATTTTATCGATCGTGTTCCGTTGACTTTCGCGCCGGGTCTGAAGGCTACCGCGGTGGAGGGTCAATTGGCCCTGTGCGTGCTGACGCAAAGCGGAGGAATGATGTCTTCGCTGCGGGAAACAAGCCAGGCCCGCGGCATACCGCTCTCCTATGCGATCTCCACAGGCAACGAAGCAGCGGTCGGCGTTGAGGATTATCTGGCCTATTTGCTGGATGACGCATTGACCCGGGTGGTGACCATGTACGTCGAGCATATTCGCCAGCCGCAGCTGTTCTTGCAACTGGCATCGAAGGCCAGAGAGAAGGGGAAATTCATCGTACTGCTGCATCCCGGCAAGAGCGAGGCGTCGAGGGAAGCTGCACAATCGCATACGGGCTCGCTCGCCGGAGATTACACGGTCATTCAGACGCTGCTGGAGCATGAAGGCGTCATTATGGTGGATACGATGGAGGAATTGGTAGACGTCGCATGGTTTCTCACCTGCTATCCCGTCCTGCCCGATCGCGGTACCGCGATTGTGACGGACTCGGGTGCGTTCAAAGGCTTCGCCCTTGACTTCTGTCAAGCGAAGGGGCTGGAGCTTCCCCTGCTATCCCAAGCGACGATCGAAGCAATCAAGCCCGTGCTTCCCGAATTCACGACGGCCACGAATCCGCTTGACATCACCGCGCAAGCATTGACGGATATGAGTTTGTATACGGCTGCAGCCGAGGCGTTTCTTGCGGATGCTGCGGTCGGAAGTTTGTTGATCGCGGTGCTGCCCGGCTCGCCGAGAATAGGTCTGGCGAAAGGGCGTGCTGCGCTGCCGGCCATATCGGGATCCAGGAAGCCGGTCGCGTATGTCCTGTTGGGAGAAGGATCTCAGCTGGCCGATGAGCTGATTGACGAAATGAAAGCGACCGGCGTACCGTTGTTTCGCTCGGCCGAGCGCGCAATCCGTGCGCTTGCTTGCGTGACGAAAGCCGGAATCGCCCGCTCCGAAACGGGCAGGGGCCGCTGTACGGTTACGGTAACGCCGAATCCGCTGCCAGGGACGGGTGCCTTACCTGAATACCTGGGGAAACAATACCTTGCCGCCGCCGGAATTCCGGTACCGGCGGGCGAGCTGGCCGCAGATGTGGAGGCAGCTTGCGAAATCGCGGGCAGAATCGGTTATCCGGTTGTCATTAAAATATCAGCCGGCGAAATTGCGCACAAGAGCGATATCGGCGGTGTCATTGTCGGCATCGGGCAGGAGTCTGAGCTGCGCGAAGCCTGGACCCGGTTGCACGATAATGTACAGCGGGCGTTTCCGGGGTTGAAGCCGGAGGGCGTGCTGGTCGAGAAGATGGGAATCCGCGGTATTGAAATGGTGGTCGGTGCGCGAAGGGATCCGGAATGGGGCCCGATGGTGATGGTCGGTCTGGGCGGGATCTGGATCGAGATCTTGAAGGACGTATGCTTCATGCCTACGGATATAAGCGAAGAAGCCATAGTGGAGAAAATCCTCACGTTGCGCTCGTCCGCGCTCCTTCGCGGTGCGCGAGGCGCGAAACCTTCGGACTTGAAGGCGCTGGCCAAGGTTGTGGCGGTCGTTGCGGAACTTATGAGAACGACGCCGGAAGTGGCAGAGATCGACATTAACCCGGTCATCGTATATCCCGACGGAGAGGGCGTATTGGCATTAGATGCGCTTGTCGTCGTATCGGAATGAGGACCGATGCGTGACCGCTCTTTGACCATTTCGAGAAATGAATTTTGAGTTGTACAGCTCATTTTGGATCAAAGCAACCTGCCCGGAACGTTCAAGCGGTTGTCGATGCTTCTAAGGAGACCTCATGCGTAATTTAGCTGTATCCACACCACACTATTCTGCCGGTCGGTAACCCATGCGGGAAGAGATTTTCTCGGCCGTGCTTTGAATGAGCTGTTTGATCTCCTCCAACCGATCGTTCAGCTGAATTTCCGGACCGACGACTCCTATAGCCGCTATAGCTTGTCCGTCCAGACCAAATATAGGTGCTGACATGCCGATTACCCCGATATCCGTTTCATTCAATTCTACAAAGAAACGATCTTTCCTGATTTGCAGCAGCCGCTGCCGAACCAGCTCTTTGTCCGTAACCGTAAAGGGTGTGATTTGCTCGATTGGCTCACTCAGAACGCGTTCGATTATTTCGTCAGGCTGATAGGCCAGCAACACCGGCCCCAGTACCCCGTAAAGAAAGGGGCGGCGTACGCCGACGTGCGCCGTCACTTTTAAGCCTTCGTAGTTTTCATTTTCTTTCTTTAAGGAATAAAAGACTTGTCCCTGATTTTCTCTGACGGCCATCAGAACGGTTTGATTCGTCTGGAGATGGAGCTCGTTCAGGAAAGGTTCCGCTTCCTGATGGACGTCAAGCATGGACGTTTTGAGCAAACCAAACTCGATTAGCCTTAAGCCGGGAGAATAGGTTAGAGTTTCGGGATCGTATTGGATCAAACCTCTTCGTTCAAGCGTGTACAAAATTCGATAAGCCGTATTTTTAGGCAGTTTAGACAGCTGTGACAATTCCTCAATGGTCAATGTTGATTTATTAAGGGTAAATGCCTCGAGCACATCGATTGCTCGGTCGATGGCACGGATGGAACTCATGTTGATCTCGCGCATGATAAACCTCCGAAAACTATTATGACTGTATTTTACAGGTGTCCTTCCTTACAGTCAATTCAGCGGATCGTCTCGGTCATGCTGCAGCCCATTTTCGAAGAAATTTTATTGGAGGTTTCGATGACAAGGTTTCTCATGGCCTCCAGTTGATCGTGAAGATGAACTTCGGGACCGACGATTGCAATGGCCGCCGCAACGTTGCCGTTCATATCGAAAACAGGCGCGGATATCCCGGTGACGCCGAGGCTGGTTTCGTTCGATTGAACAAAAACGCGTTCTCGTTTAATTTGTTTCAGCCGCTCGCGGATCCTTGCAGCATCCGTAACGGTATGCTGCGTATGTGGTTGTGGAGGAATGCTTAGAACGCGTTCTATTTGTTTTTCCGGAAGAAACGCCAGAATGGCCGGCCCGAGAACGCCGTACAAGTAAGGACGGCGTACGCCGACGAGCGTGTTTACTTTTAAGCCTTCATGATTTTCGTTTTCTTTTTTGAATACGTAAAAAATTTCATTTTCCTCCGGCAATGCCATCAAAACCGTTTCGTTTGTTAGGGAATGAAGCTCTTCCAAGAAAGGCTCTGCCTCTTGCCGTACATCAAGGGTGGAAGATTTCAGCATAGAAAATTCCAAAAGTCTTAGACCAGGATGATAGGTTAACGCATCGGCATCGAATTGAACGAGTCCTCTGCGTTCAAAGGTGTATAAAATGCGGTATACGGTGTTTTTGGGAATATTGGAAATTTTCGATATTTCTTCGATAGTCAGGGCTGTGCTTTTGGCACTGAACGCTTGTAATACATCGATCGCCCGATCAATTGTCCGAATCGAATTCATATGTATGTCTTTCATGTTAGCTGCCTCCGTTTAATTTTGCATAATTTTTCGTCAAGAACGCTTTCGATTATTGACACGTGCGTGTAACCATGATACTTTTTCATTATAACATAAAAATGAGTCATTCAACTCATAATAATTAAAAAGTTGTAGAAAGGATGTCGTTAAATTGAAGATCGGATTGTGCAATGAATTTACACCGGGTGTCATCCAAGAAGACCTGAAACCGCAGATTGAAGAACTAGGCTTCTTTTTTGAAAGCGCCTTCTTCGATCAGGCGGAAATCCGTTGATACGTTTACGCCGATCGGGTCCCGGTTCTTTAGAGCCCGGTTCAAGAACAACCGTCAGTAAGCAAGGTTTCGGCAAGATTCAGCTTCGTATTAAGAAAGGAGTCATGGAACATGGGTGTCGATAAGCTTCATCTGCTGATCAATAATGAAGATGTGGAGACCGGGCAGTATACCGAGGTTAAGGACCCGGGACGTTACACCGACGTAGTGGGGCTGGTAGCCAAAGGAACCGTTCAGCATGTCGAGCAAGCCGTTCAGGCGGCGCATCAGGCTTTCGCATCGTGGCGACAAACATCTCTGGAGGAACGTAGTGCGCTGTTCATGCAAGCGGCGAAATTATTGGAAGAAGATACTTCCTCTTTATCGGAAATGCTGACACGGGAGAATGGCATGCTTCTGAATGATGCGTCCATGGAAGTCGGACTGTCCCCCTATGTCATCTATTTGACGCTTGAGAACGCGCAAGCTTTCTTCCAATCTAAACAAGCGGAGGACGAGGTCAGCTTTGTAAGCGTGGAGAAAAGGCCGATCGGCGTGATCGCAGCCATTGTGCCTTGGAATGCGCCATTTGTCTTGACGCTGCAAAAGCTGGTGCCGGCCGTGCTTGCGGGCAATACGATCGTGATCAAACCTTCCCCGAATGCGCCGATCAGTATTAGTAGGGCTTTGAGAAAAATGGCGGCCTTATTTCCGGACGGCGTCATTAACGTCATTCATGGGGACACCGATGTAGGGACGGCTTTGACCACCCACCCGCTGGTCCGCAAAATCACGTTTACCGGCGGAGGCAAGACAGCGAAGCATATCATGAAAGGTGCGGCGGATTCGCTTAAAGGTGTTCATTTCGAATTGGGCGGCAACGATCCGGCCATCGTTCTCGATGATGCGGATTTGGATGAGGTTGTCCCCAAAATTGTACAAGGCGCTTTCTGGCGCTCGGGTCAAATCTGTTTCGATATTAAGCGGGTATACGTGCCGCAGGCGATGTACGACGCTTTTTACAGGCGAACATGCGATCTAGTGGACGCTTATAAAGTGGGACACGGATTGAACCCGGATGCAACCCTTGGGCCGGTCAACAATAAGCTGCAATACCAGTATGTTAAAGAACTGATCGAAGGCGCAAGACAGAGCGGTGCGAAGGTCATCGAGCTCGGACAGAAGCTGGAGCCGGCCAATTGGGACAACGGCTACTTCCTGCAGCCGGCAGTCGTTCGGGACGTTGAACCCGGCCAAGACATCGTCACTTGCGAGCAGTTCGGACCGGTGATCCCGCTCATTGCTTATCGTTCGGAGGAGGAAGCGCTCCGCATGGCTAATATGACGGAGTATGGATTAGCCTCCTCGGTATGGTCCTCCGATTTTGAAAGAGCTTTGCGGGTCACCCGAGAAATCGAAGCCGGGATGACGTTTATCAATGGACATGGACAGTCTCCTCTCGGCGCCAAGCTTATGCCGTTTGGCGGCGTTAAGCAAAGCGGAATCGGCAGGGAAAATTCGGAAGTCGGCCTTGCGGAATACATCGAGTACCATGCGATCAATTATCACAAGCAAAGTCATTGATGCGAAGAATCAAACGGTCGAAAGATGAACTGATAGACAGTTAAATGTAAGCGTTAACAATAAAAGCTAGGGGGGCTTTATATGAAAAAGATCAAACCGGCATTGATTATCCTTTTGTCCGCTATGCTTCTGCTGGTTGCGGCATGCAGCAGCAGCGGGAACCTTTCAGGCGGAAATAACGGCGGGGCTGCCAGCAATAATCAGGCAAATACGGATGCGGGTGGGCAGGCAAATAAATCAACAGAGGGAACCAAGCTGAAAGTTGGAGTGACGATTCCCGACTCGACCCACCCGTTCTTTATTTTATTAATCAAGGCCATTGAAGAACGTCTTGCCGCAGAAAACGGTGAACTTCTCGTGTTCGGAGCCAACAACGATGTAAATAAACAGATCAACGACATTGAGAACATGGTGGCATCCAAAGTTCAAGTCATCCTGATTAACGCGATGGAACCGAAAGCCGTTGAATCCGCCGTTCAGCATGCACAAGCAGCCGGCGTTAAATTTATCGCTCTGGGGAACGATGACATGCCGTACGTTGACGTCACCCAAACCATCAGCCATAAAGAGATCGGCAAACTGATGGGGGAGACCGCCGCCAAATGGATCAACGAGAAGCTGGACGGTAAAGCGGAAGTGGGACTCATCGTTTCGAACGCAAACCAGAGTTTGATCGATCGTTCCAAGGCATTGGAGGAAGCGATCCGGAATAATGCGCCGGGCGCCAAAATCGTGTCCGTGCAGGAAGCTAGAACACAAGCGGCCGCTCAGGGTGTAGCGGAGAACATGCTTACCGCCAATCCGAACCTGCAGGTGATCGCCACGATGATGGACCCCTATGGTCTGGGAGCGTTAGAGGCGGTTAAGGCGGCGGGCCGGGATAATGGCAAATTCTTTATTAACGGAACAGACGGAACGCCGCAGGCACTGGCTGAGGTGAAGGCAGGCGGCGCCTTCCGGGCAACGCTCGACTTGGAGACGGCGAAACAGCCTGATGTCACGATGAACCATATCATGAAGCTGGTGAAAGGCGAACGGGTGGATAAAATTTATTTCTCCAAACTTACGGTTCTCGATGGCGGAAATATCGACCAATTTGCCAAATAAAATTTGGACAATACAAAGGGGGATGTTACGGTGCAAAGATCATTGAAACATTTATTGACAACGGTCATCGCGATCTTGCTTGTGGGTGTCATGTCGGCATGCGGAAACGGAAATGGGAATGGCGGCAACGAAACCTCGTCTGCCAACACGAACACGGCTGCGGGCGATTCCTCGAACCAGGCTGAAGGCTCGAAAGAAAAAGCGCCGTTAAAAGTAGGCTTTGCGGTACCGGATGAAGCGCACCCGTACTTCATCGCTCAAATCGGCGCCATTAAGAAACGGGTCCAAGAACAGGGCGGAGAGCTGTTGGTCGCCAATGCGGGCATGGACGTGAACAAGCAGATTAACAACATTGAAAATCTGGTATCCTCCAAAGTGCAAGCGATGATCGTGTTCCCGATCGATCCGAAGCCGCTGGAGGATTCCTTGAAAAAAGCGCAGGATGCCGGGATTAGAGTGGTCGGCTGGGGATCGTTCGGGATCGAGCATGCGGATGTCGTGGTGAACTCGGATCATACGGCGGTCGGAACTGCGGTAGGTGAAGATGCGGCGAAATGGATTAACGAGAAATTCGGCGGCAACGCGGAAGTCGGGCTCATTATTTCAACCTATAACCCCGGTCTGACCGAGCGAGGCGTCGCGCTGGAAGCTGCGATCAAGAAAAACGCGCCGAATGCGAAGATCGTAGCGAAGCATGAGGCATTGACCGTGGCAGATTCACAGAAAGTAGCCGAGAACCTGCTGACGGCCCATCCGAATATCCAAGTCATTGCCACGATCGACGACTCGGAGGCGCTTGGAGCCTATGAGGCTGTCAAATCCCACGGCAAGGCAACCGGCCATTTTTACATTAACGGTGTCGGTGCAACACCTGAAATGTTAACGAAGCTGAAGGAAGAGGGAAGCGTGCTCCGGACCACCCTGGATATGGCGACTTCCAAGAACCCGATAATCATCGTGGATAACATCCTGAAGCTGCTCGGCGGCGAGAGCGTGGAGAGAGACCAGCTTTCGAAGCTGACGATCGTCAATGCAAGCAATGCGGACGCGTTTATGCCCAAGTAAGCCTGCCGTAAAGACCCGATGAAAGAGGAGAGCCATGCAGGATATCGAAATCGTGTTCTCGCTGAGATGTTTGCCGGAGCCGACGCTCCTGACGAAGGGGAAATTCAAATTGGCAGAATGACCGGGGAGCTGGGAAGGGAAGCGTTCGCGCAGGAACACATCATGGACATGGCGTCACAGCATTGAAGCGGAGGAGAGGCGATATGGCACTGAACGAATTTTTTAGGAAATACGGCATATTTATCGTGCTGGCGCTATTGTTTATCTTGTTCTCATCCATGACGGAAGCATTCTTGACGATCAACAATTTGCTCAATATTCTGCGTCAGGTTTCGATGATGGGGATAGTCGCAGTCGGGATGTGCTTCGTCATGATTGCGGGGGGAATTGACCTCTCGGTCGGTGCGCAAATCTCCTTGGTCAGTATACTGACCTCTTGGCTGATGGTCCATGCAGAGGTGCATCCGGTATTGGCGGCGGTTGCCGGAGTGGCGGCGGCGACGCTGGTCGGGTTCGTCAACGGCTATCTGTGGGTGACGTTAAACATCCACCCGTTGATGATAACGCTGGCTACGATGACGATCGTGACGGGGCTAAGCAAAATGATCAGCGGGGGGATGTCCATCTTCGGGTTTGATAAATCGTTTAGGGTTCTCGGACAAGGCTATGTCGGAAGCATCCCGATCCCGGTCATTATACTGATTGTCGTAGCCCTGATCGGCAGCTTTATTCTGAATAAAACGTATTTCGGCCGATATGTGTATGCGCTTGGGGGCAATGAAGAAGCGGCTAGGCTGTCGGGAGTCAATGTCAAGCGAATGAGAATGATGCTCTTCTCCCTGGGCGGATTCATTACGGGCATCGCGGGTATCGTCCTCTTATCGCGTATGAACTCGGGCCAGCCGAACGCGGGGGCCGGGTTTGAGTTCGACGTATTGACGGCGGCGATTCTCGGCGGCATTAGCATCATGGGCGGTGAAGGGAAAATATCCGGCGTACTGACCGGTGTTCTCATCATCGGGGTGCTGAGCAACGGTCTGGTATTAATGAATGTAGGCGATTACTACCAAAGCATCATCAAAGGGGTCGTGCTGATTGCGGCAATCGGTCTGGACGGTCTCCAGCATAAAAACAGAAAGAAAAAAGCTGCGCCGTCGGTCCAGTTGGCGGCTGGGGGTTGACGATATTGGAGCGCCCGCCTTCCCGGTTGATGTTCTATGACGATGAGATTCATCTTACGAAATGGAGGAAGCTCAATTGCAATTTGAATTGAATGAAGAACAGCGAATGGTTCAAAGGACCGTTCGTGAGTTTGTCCAGAAGGAACTGTACCCGCTGGAACAAGACTATCTCCGCAATGACCGGGAGGGCAGGCCCGGTATTAAAGAAGAGCAGATTCGAAAGCTCCAACTGAAGGCGAAAGAGGCCGGGTTTTGGGGGATTAATACGCCTGAGAAGTACGGCGGCGCAGATCTTGACCCGATCATGACGACTATCATCAATATTGAGCTCGCGAAAACTTTCATACCGTTTACGTTCGGCGGAGACGCGGACAACATCCTGTACAATTGCAATGAAGAACAGAAGAAGAAGTATTTGATCCCCGCCATTAACGGAGAGAAACGCGCTTGCTTTGCGTTGACAGAGCCGGGGGCCGGATCCGACGCTCGCAATATTAAAACCACCGCCGTGAAAGAAGGCAATGAATGGGTGTTGAACGGCGAGAAAGTATTTATCTCCCGGGGGCTTTATGCGGATTTTGCCATGGTGTTCGCCGTGACGGAGAAGGAGAAAGGCGGCAAGGGAGGCGTCACCTGCTTCCTCGTCGACCGCGATATGGGGTGGAGGTCCGAACAGATTCAAACGATGGATGACTGGGCGGTTGCCTCCCTCATTTTTGAGCATGTACGCGTGCCTGAAGAGAATATTCTGGGAGAGCTCGGCCATGGCTTCGAGCTTGCATTGAGCTGGATTACGATGGGACGGATAAAAATCGGAGCATGGTCGGTCGGCGCAGCGGAGCGTTTGCTCAGTATGGGTATCGAATATGCGAATGCCCGCGTCGCGTTCGGTAACGCCATCTCCGAGTATCAGGCGATCCAATGGATGATTGCCGACTCCGCTGTCGAAATCGAGGCTTCAAAGCTGCTCGTGCTGCAGGCGGCTTACATGGCCTCAAAAAAGCGTGATGCCAGGAGACAGTATGCTTCGATCGCTAAATTGTTCGGTTCCAACATGGTCCATACGGTTGTGGACCGTGTGCTGCAAATTCATGGCGGAATGGGCGTCACCAAAGAATTGCCGATTGAACGATGGTACCGAACCGTGCGGAAATACCGCGTGTTCGAAGGAACGGATGAAATCCTTCGCCGGACGATTGCCCAGAACCTGATTAAAGAGCATGTAAAAGTCGGCGAATCGCTTTAACTTATTGTAAGCTCTGAACAAACTATCTGACGGAGGACAAATCGAAATACGAGATTTGGTGGACTTTCGGGTGGCCCTATGAAACGAGTGCGGCCATGGCCCGGCTAGTCTTCTCCGGCATCATGGATCGGCTGCCGCAGCTCAAGCTGCTGGCCCATCATATGGGGGCAATGGTTCCCTATTTCGAGGGGCGCGTAGGACCCGGGTGGGACCAGCTTGGCAAACGGACTTCCGATGAGGATTTAACGCTCGTTCTCAAGGGTTTGAAGCGGCGTCCTTTTGATTACTTTAAAGATTTTTATGCGGACACCGCCGTCTTCGGTTCGCGGGCGGCAACCCTATGCGGTCTCGAATTCTATGGCGCCGATAAAGTTTTGTTTGCCTCGGATTCGCCGTTCGATCCCGAAAAAGGAGTCGGTTATATTCGGGATACGATCTCGGTTCTAAACTCAATAGATCTCTCCATGGAGGACCGGGTGAAAATATGCTACAGAAATGCTGGAAAATTGTTCGGTCTATCCGGCAAGTAAGGTCAATGGTTGCAGAGAAAAATAGCAGGCAGATTAAAGTGCACCCCTTAGAATAATCATTGGACAACCTCTTGGTGAATCCGATGCATGCTAAGGGGTGCAATTTTTCATGGCGAATTTCTATCATCATTTGACTTCTGGAAGGGGAGGCTATTGATATCGTGAAACGATAAGCTTTATAATTCAACTATTAGCCTAAACAATGCGAGAAGGAGGTCGGCCGGGTTGCCTCAACTAGATATGCCAGCGTTCATGCTGATTCTGCTGGCTTTGCTTGGTGTCATCAGCCGCAACAGTTCCATTACGATTGCTGCCGTTGTGCTTTTGCTTATTCGTGTCGTCAATTTGCACCAAGCCTTTCCGTGGATTGAGAAGAATGGACTTTCGCTTGGCATCATAATCCTGACGATTGGCATTCTATCGCCTCTGGCCAGCGGCTCGATTAGCTTCAAGGAGCTCTACCAGTCCTTCCTGCATTGGAAATCGATCGCCGCCATCGCAGTTGGCGTGTTGGTAGCGTATTTAGGCGGACGCGGCGCTCATTTGATGTCCGGCAACCCTACGATCGTGACAAGTCTCGTCATTGGGACGATAATAGGCGTGGCCTTTCTAAAAGGCGTACCTGTTGGGCCGTTGATCGCTGCCGGAATATTATCGCTGCTGATCGGGAAATGACAAAAGAAATACCTTTAATTCCAAGGGGGCGGCCGTGAGGCTGCCCTCTTCGCTAAGAGAAATTCATCCGATAGTGTGTCTGTGAGAAAGCGCGGGGAAGGAGACCTGGGATCAAAAAGTATCCCGGAAATTATTGGACAAATCAAGGAAGAAATTCATGCTAAAAAATAAGGCTTTGAGAAGGCTACCGACTTAAATCGAGATCGGTAGCCTTTAGTATAATACGGTGAGCCTTTAGTTGTTCTGAAAGGATTTGTTTTCAGCGCCAATTTGAACCTTTCTGACTTTTCATACGCCTATTAATTGAACGCGCGTATCCAAGAATGAAGGGTTTTTGGTGATGAAAACGATTAATTATGTTATTTTTGGTATGGTTCTGATTGGAATGATGGCTGCTACCATGGGTTTGGATATGGAGAAGAGTTCGGCAAAAGCGATATATTACGAAGATAAGGCGATCGTATTGGTGTACCATGACGTTTGCAAAAATTTGAAATCTGGGGAGTCCAACTCGTCCACTGTGACTTCCGCTCAGTTCCAGGATCACTTGCAGATGCTGAACAATCGCGGATTTCATATCATTTCCATGGACGACTTTATTTCATTTATGCTTCATGGGAAAAGCATCCCGCCGAATTCCGTAGTCCTTACGTTCGATGACGGCTATACATCTTTTTATACCGAGGCATTCCCCATATTGAGACGATTCGGAGCGCCTGCGTTCAATTTTATCGTGGGCATGACATCGGATTTGTTTAACCCCGATGCGGAGATGCATCTGAATTGGGAACAAATGCGTGAAATGAAAGCTTACGGCATGGGGTTCTACAATCATACTTACAATTTACACCGGACCGTTTCCGCGGATAGAACAGGCACCCAGAAGCCTGCACTGACAACAAGCATGTATTTGGAACAGAGACAAAGGCCCGAAACCGAAGAGGAGCATCGGAAAAGGATATTCAGCGATTTGTCATTCCTCGAAAAAAGATTTGAACAGGAAATCGGCAAACAGCATAAATTGTTGGCTTTTCCTTATGGCGCCTACAATGATGTCGTCTTGGAGGAAGGTGCCAAGGCGGGGATGGAACTGTTTTTTACGGTGGAGGAAGGTATCAATGAGCCCGGAAGTCGGATCGTCAAAAGGATCAATGCCGGAGAGCCGTATGTCTCCGCCGACCATCTTTGGAATCAGATGAAAAAATTTTTCTGGAAATGAGTTGAATTTTTGAACCGAATGTCCATTTGTTACGCCAATGAGTATAGGGAAAGGAGTGACAGTATGGATTTGGAATCCGAGCGAAAGTTATTGGATGAAATACGACAAGGAAATAAAGAAGCGTTCCGTACTTTGGTGAATCCGTTGATTCCCGGGTCCTTCCGGTCCGCTTTAGCTATTCTAAAATCAAGGCATTTGGCGGAGGAAGCGGTGCAAAATTCGCTGGTCGACATGTATTCTTCAATCATGCAGGGGAAAGACATTCAGCATGTAGGGCGCTGGTTCAGCCGCGTCATTGTAAACCGGTCTATAGACATCGCAAGGAAAGAACACAACCACAAGAACAATCAGGACATCGCCGAGCTGGATATTCAAGACATGTCGGTATCACCATTGGAGGATATTGTGAAGAAAGAGCAGTCCCAACGGCTTGTTAAGTCCGTTATGTCATTGGATCTGCAGCACCGGGTTGTGGTAGGGCTCTATTATTTTCAGGAGTTCAAAATTGAGGAGATCGCTGCCTTGCTGCAGATTAAAGAAGGAACGGTCAAATCAAGACTTTATCATGCCAGATTGAAGCTGAGCCAAATGCTTCATGTATCCCATCCGCAAGAAAAGGAGGTCCAGATATGAAAAGCGACCATGATCTGAAACGGAGCTTAGAACAAGCCTTCGATCGAGTTCCGGATTCGCTGTATCAATTTGTCGACGAATTGCCGGATCGCTTTGAGAAAGGCGAGTTTGAGCATACAATAGACCTCGTCGCAACTAAACGCCGTTTTCCGCGATGGATGCCTTTTATGTCCAAAAGCGCTGCGGCTGCTGTAATTCTAGTCCTTATTTTTTCAGCAGGCGTGACCCTGTCACCAGCGTTTGCTTCATTCGTAAAAATGGTGCCGGCTTTCGAAGTCGCCGTTGATTGGTTGACGCAAATCAGGGAGCGTGACGGCGTTCAAACGGCCGTCAATCATGGGTATATTCCGATCGAGCCGGTGACTGCCCAGTTAGGCGGAACAACGATCACGATCAGTGATATGTATTTGACGGACGAGGAGCTGTTATTTAAAGCGTTCATTCGCACCGATGAATTTGATGTGTCGGATAATCATACCCCGGTTCATCTCTTCATAAGTCCCGGGAATTTGCGCGGAGGCGGTTCGACCACGGCTTCTTCTATCGCAAGAACGACGGATGGCAGCAATACGCCGATCCGGCAAGACACTTATAAATATCAACTGGAGAATGGAGCCGCTGAACAGTTTCTGGCAAAGGGCGACCCGCTTACATTAAAAGTTAATAAAAGTACGCTCGACCGCGTGTTGAAACGATCGGAAATGAAGGAACTAGGCACGATTACAGTTCCTATTGATCCAAGCAAGCTACTGCACAATAAAGTTTATGAACCGAAACAAACGCTATCCTTCAGCGATTTGGATTGGAAGGAACTAACGTTGGAGAAGCTGACGATCCAGCCGACGACGATGAACGTCATTATGAAAGGTCAAATGGGATGGGATTTATATTTCCCCAGGGAAGATGACGCAGCTCCGTACTTAAAGGACGATAAAGGGAATGTGTATCGTTACGACCCGTCAGGTACGGGTATCATTCTGGAAGAAGGCAAGCAGCAGCTGCCTTTCTCATCATCGGTCTTCTTTGATCCGAGTGTCCGTAAGTTGTATCTGCACATTGGGGAGCTTCGTGTTACTGAACGCGAACCAAGCGCCAGTTTCGAATTGTCGATGGATGACACGTTCCCCAAAACGGTTCGTTTTAAAAACCGGGATATCGTCATTGAAGGCGCCGAGTATCATCCGGAAGGATATATGCATTTGAAAATAAGAAAAGAGGCACCCGATCAACGATTTTTGGATGGCGTCTGGTTCGACATTGCTGAAAAAGAAGATATGACGGCCAAGTTTGATAAGGAGGATTTGGCAGCATACGAAGCGTTCACGAGTAAGCTGAACGAGCTCATGGAATCGCTAAATGCCAGCGGATTTGGAAGCGCAGAAGACTACAGGAATATGCCGTATCTCAGCGCCTACATTCTCGCGCCCAAGCTGGAGAAGTATACGATTACGATGTCCCGCGCTAACGATCGCATCGTTGTCAATAAAGATTATCCGATTCAGTTGAATACCAAGTAAGTTAGAAAACAGGGGTGGCCGTCCAGAACTTATTTTCGTGTTCTGGGCGGCCACTTTTTAATTTATGGGTTATCAATTAGCAACGCCTTGTTTACTAGTTCTTTATATGGGTTAAACATTCCGTTAACAGTTATACAGTAGACTACCAATGATAAAATCATTCAACTAAATCAAACAAATCAGAAATTTGAGTTGGGAAAAGGAAGGTACACATGAAAAAAAAGCTTAGCGTTGGAATCCTTCTCTCCGTCATCGTGGTTTCCCTGCCGTTCGGGAGCGGCAAAATCGTCCGTGCGGAAACGCCGGCTGCAAGTACCGTGTCGTTTTTATATTTTAACGACGGACATGAAATCAATCCCGTGGTGGACAAGCTCGGTACCCGGGGCGGCGTGGCCCGTCTCAAAACGTTGATCGAAAGTGTGAAGGGCGATAAAATCGTCGCGTTCGGAGGAGATCTCGGCGGCGGCACCTTGTTTGGAGGGATATTCAAAGGGTTTCCAATGGTGGAGGCGTTCAACCGCTTCCCGATCGATGTGGCTAACTTCGGCCAGCATGACTTCGATGCGGGTTCGGCGAATACGCTCGAATTGATCAAAGCGTCGAATTTTACATGGATTTCGTCCAACCTGATCGGCAAAGACGGCAAGTCGTTCGGTCACGTCCCCTCTTATCAAGTTTACGAGAAGCAAGGGATACGTATTGGTGTCATCGGTCTGACAAGTGCGATGCAAACGACAACGCAGGACGAAGATGTGAAGCAGTCGGATGTTATCGAGTCAGCCAAAACAGTGGTTGATCAATTGAAACGGGAACAGCATCCTGATCTCATTGTGGCGCTGACGCAGGAGCCCGTTCAGGACGATAAGCTGCTGATGCAGGCAATCCCTGATATTCGGGTCGTGTTCACAGAGGAGGAAGCCGAAGAAAAATCGTTCGTTTATGACGTCGATGGTGCGGCAAAGCGGTATATTTTCTCCCCGCAGGGCAACATGGGATCCATCATCCGACTAAATATCGGAAAAGGCACAGACGGACAGCTGACACTTGCGCACGAGATCATGAAGGTGGACGAAACCGTTAAGGAAGACGAAGCGCTTGCTGGCCTCGCGAAGGAATACCAGACCAAGCTTGACGACGAACTAGGCAAAACGATTGCGCATTCGGACAGCGATCTGCCATATGGGGACAACCACGAGTCCAGATTCAAGGAAACCGCGATCGGCAACTTCATCTCCGACGCTTATCGGGATTATTATCAGACCGATGTCGCGTTTGCAAACGGCGGCGGCATTCGTGCCAGCGCGGGCCAAGGTAATTTCACATTAAAGGATGCCAAATCGATTCTTCCGTTCAACAACAAAATCGTGGTGGCGGAAGTGACCGGGGATATGCTACTTTCCGCTCTTGAAAACAGCGTCGCCGCAGTGGATAAGCTGGCTGGCGGTTTTCTACAGGTATCGGGCATGTCGTACACGTACAATCCGGGGAAAACGGTAGGCCAAAGAATCGAGCAGGCAACGGTCAATGGCAAGCCTATTAACAAAGGGCAGAAGTACAGGGCGGCCTTGTCCAACTACATGTATACGGGCGGAGACAAATACACCATGTTCGGCAACGCGAAAACGGTCGTCGGCGCGAGCGAGGCGTTAACCGATTTTGAATTGCTAATCGCGTATGCTAAAAAACTGGAAACGATAAGCTCTAAGGTAGAAGGCCGTATCCAAGTGAACGGATTTGCGGATGTTACATCCGACCACTGGGCCCAAAAAGATGTTTACAGCTTAAGCAGTAAGGGCATAATGAATGGGATCGACGATGCCCGTTTTGCCCCTAATCAAAGCATCACTCGCAGCGAGTTTACCGGTTATTTGGCAAAGGGGTTCGGACTTGAACAACAAACCATTACCGATGAAAGCGGGTTAACCGGCATGGAACCGAAGGATGCGCTGACCCGTGAAGAGATGGCCGTCGTTATGAAATATATCTACGAAACGAAAACCGGAAAACAACTGGAAGCGGTAGCCTCTACGCCCTTTGAAGATGACAACCTGATCGCAGACGAGGCGAGAGCTGCGGTGTCGGGTTTAACCGCGCGTGGGTTGTTAAACGGAAGAATGCCGACTATGTTTGCGCCCAAAGCATATGCGACACGCGCGGAGATCGCGCATATCATCATGAATTTGATCAGTTTATAATTCAAGAGAACAGCGAGGCTACCTGCTCGTTATTAAAATTATGCATGGAACGCAACTCTGCTCTTTCTACGCTTCCCAAAATAACAGTCTGCATTAATCAATTATAGAAAATGCAGAGGAGGAATCAACATAGAATCTGCGAATGATGAGGAAGCAGAGGTCAGGGAATAGGAACCTTGATGATTGAAGAAATATTGAAAATTGCATTTAAAGAACTAAATTTACACAGAGTTAGTCTGGGGGTATTTGATTTCAATTACTCCGCTATTGCTTGTTATGAAAAAGCAGGTTTTATAAAAGAAGGGTTGCTTCGAGACGCAAGAAAGACGGGTAACGAATATTGGAGTTTATGGGAAATGAGTATTTTAGAAAATGAGTGGCGTGAAAAAAAACAATTAACAAACCAATCTCTTGTTTGAACTACCGGGAAACGATCACACAATAAATGCCGGCCGCTGACATCTCGGTGGCCGGCATATTTAATACGCTAATGTTGGTGTCGCGAAGCCGGCATTCTCGATGATTCGAACCCCAAACTTGAAAACTTCCCGTCCGTGCATCGTAATCGGTCCTTCAACAGGTGATTGAAGCAGTTCCACACCAGTATATTCCGGACCCAATAAAGAATAGCACGGAAAAGTGTTGGGCCGGGATTGCAGTACGACGGCGCCTGCCCCATCCCCAAATAGAACGGCGGTGTTACGGTCATTCCAATCCACTTTTTATTTTCAATTGTTCTTGACTATACACGAATTCGATGCTACGATCTAATCACAAAAAACCCAAAAACAAGATTATTAGCTCTATGGGGATTGGGGAGGTGCAGGAGTTATAGTATCGCTTACGAAACGTCGCCTTCAATTTTTGCATAAATTAATGGATTTGTATCAGAAAACAAATTTGCCCATTCATTATGAGGCGTTAGCCACATCGCTGGGGGTCAGCAAATGGACGGCCTATGATATGCTAAAGGAAATTGAAAAGCTGGGTTTTATTTCTCGCAGCTACGAGGTCAATACGAAAGAAACCGGACGCTCCCAGGTTGTGTTTGTCCCAACGACCAAAGCTTCGGATTTGTTCAAGCAAGCCCGGAATGAAACGTTTAATGTCGCGGATTGGAAAAAAACAGTTGATCATATTGCAACCTTACTAAGGGATTTGAAGAATAGAAGTCTCAACGAGTCTATCAGGAAGATGCTGGATGAAATTCCGAAAGTAAGTACCAGAATTAACTTCTGTGCGTATATCATCGGCTTGCTGCTGATGTATCTGAAGAAGCTTGGCGGCAAAACCGAGTCCTTGATTCATCATATTGTTCATAAAGCGCCAAGTAAAGAAACGGGGATGACCATGTTTGTCGGTACCGTTCTGGGTACGGCTATTCAAACGATGAATGATGAACTTGGCTTAGAGATTACGGAGCTTGTTTCGCAGTTTCTTAAATCGATTGAGGAACTTTCCGGAGAGGAAAAAGAAATGCTGTCTGTTTTTCTGAGTGAGGCTTTTACTTAGAGGCCGCACTTCTTCACTTAGTTTTTTGGTCTTTTGGGTAATTATCGTGGATCATGACAAAAGGAGGAATCGCATTATGCTCCATTACCGTGAGTTTTTCACCAGTCCTGTTATACGACTAATTGCCGTTATGAGTCTGCTTGGCATCTTATTAACTTGCCTTCAATTCGATGGTTATGTGACAATCCTCGCGCTCGTCTTGGGTGCACTGGTCTATGCCTTTGCCGAGTACGTCGTGCACCGATATTTGTTGCATGAGTTTCCCAAACTCGTACCTGCGCTATACCGGGGGCATGTCGAGCATCATAAGCACCCGCAAGAACTGAAATACTTATTCAGTCCGGTCTACTATGACGTATTGATCTATAGCGCCTACATTCCTATGGTATGGTTAGTGTTTCGTCAGTTTTCAGTTGTCGTGGCCGTGGTTACCGGTTCATTGCTTTTTCAACTTTATTATCAATGGATGCACTACGCGGCGCATCGTCCAATTGCTCCCCGGACGGCTTGGGGGAGATGGATGAAAAAGAAACATTTGCTGCATCATTATAAAGATGAGCATGCCTGGTACGGTGTATCGCACCCTGTCCTTGACTACGCTCTAGGAACCAATAAGGACAAAGATCAGACGACAAGGAATGCGGGAAGCGACAAGGGAGGATCATCATCGCTGGATAGCGCGGTGTGAACCAGATACAAAGGAGTTTCAACATGGCAAAAGTAGGGTTGGTTTTAGGCGGCGGTGCGGTCAGAGGGCTCGCTCATCTAGGTGTGCTGAAGGCGTTTGAGAAACACGGGATTGCTGTAGATTGCATCGCGGGCACGAGTATGGGCGGCGCGGTCGGAGGGTTATTTGCGGCGGGCATCCCGGCTGATGCGCTGGAGCATTTTATACAGACGACGCCCAAATACCGCTTGATCGACGTCGGCATTCGCCAGCGGGGATTGATTTCTGGAAACGGTTTGCTTAAGGCGGTAAATGAATGGCTGAAACAGCATGGGAAAAATACGCTGCTAATTGAGCATTTGCCCATTCGCTTTAAAACCGTCTCCGTCGATTTGATGCAAGGCAGGCAAGTGGTGTTCGATCAAGGCGATCTGCTGACAGCTCTTCGGGCCACAACAGCCTTTCCGGGAATCTTTTCTCCTCTTATGCATGATGGAATGATGCTGGTTGATGGAGGTGTGTTGAACAATTTGCCGGTGGAAGAGCTGGGCCAGGAAAAGGGTCAATTGGTCATTGCCGTCGATGTTACGCGGGAACACGAGAAAAATCCGCCGCGCAATATGGTCGAAGTTGTGTACCGCTCTTACAGCTTAATGACCGCCGAAAGAAAGCACAGCAGTCTTCGGCTTGCCGATATGGTCATTCGGCCGGAAGTCGGACATATTGCGGCCTTTGATTTTACGAGATGGCAGGAATGTATTGAAGCAGGTGAGAAAGCAACCGAACGCATCATGGAAGAGTTGAAGCGGCAAATCGCACATCATACACAATGAGCAGGAACAAAACAAAATAAAAGGAGTTGTGAGTAAAATGAAAGAAACGATCGGAAAAGCGATCTCGTTGGGCCTGGGCTTGGCGGTTGCAGGCAAGGAGCAAGTAGAGAAGACGATTGAAGAGCTGGTGAAAAAGGGCGAGGTGAGCAAGGCGGAATCCAGAGCTTTAGTGGATGAGCTCGTTCTGAAGGGAGAAGAGCTGCGCCAGCATGTGGAAGCGATGGCGCGGGAACGCGTCCATGCCATTCTCGGTGAAAACAGACTGGCTACCCGGGAGGACATCGCACGGATCGAACAGCGTCTGGAAGCCTTGGAACGGAAGAACCATACCGGGAACTGACAGGAGGTCGCCAATGAGTGCAGGAAAACGGATTCGACAATTGCAGCGATATCGGACGATCGCCACGGCCTTTGCGCGTAACGGTCTTGGGTATGTGTCTCATGAAATGGGACTGACCGAGAAGATCCTGTTCTTTCGGAGCGAGGAACGGAAGGAACTGCAGGCCAAAAGCGTCGGGGAGCGTATTCGTCTGCTGCTGGAGGAATTGGGTCCGACCTTTGTGAAGCTGGGCCAAATCGCAAGTACGCGTCCCGATTTGGTTCCGGCCGATATCCTGGCGGAGTTGGAGCGTCTCCAGGATAAGGTGCCTCCGTTTCCCTACGCGGAAGTCTCCAGAATTCTTGAAGAGGAACTCGGGGCGCCTATCGAAAGCCTGTTTCTGCAATTCTCCGATAAACCTCTGGCCGCAGCCTCGATCGGACAGGTTTATCGAGCCTGCTTACAAGATGGAACTGCAGTTGTGGTCAAAGTACAGCGGCCGGACATTCAGTCCCTGATTGAAACCGATCTGGACATTCTGGCGGACTGGGCAAGATTGGCTGAAGGCCGTCTGGAGTGGGCGCGAAACTACCGCTTGCGCGAGATCGTCGACGAGCTCGGCAAGGCGCTGCGTGCTGAGATCGATTACACAGCAGAGGCGCGGAATGCCGAAAAGTTCGCGGCCCAGAGCAAAACCCTGGAGCATGTCCATGTGCCGGCTGTGTACTGGGATTACAGCACGAAGCGTGTATTAACCATGGCCTACATAGAGGGAATCAAGCTGTCCGACCGGGAACAGCTTGATCGGGTGGGTTTGGATCGCAGATTGCTTGCGGAACGTTTTGCATCAACCATTTTTCATCAAGTACTGGTTGAAGGTTTTTTCCATGGCGATCCCCATCCCGGCAATGTGCTGGCGCTCCCGGACGGCAGCCTCGCCTTGCTTGACTTCGGCATGGTGGGACGGTTGTCTCCTGGCATGAAGAAGCAGTTCGCATCGTTTGTCATCGCGTTGCGGAATCAAAGCTCCAAGGGCGTCATTCGTGCCATTTCCAATATGGGCATGATTCCTGACGATGTAGATCGGGACGCCTTGAATGCCGATGTCGACAAAATGCGGGAAAAATACTACCAAGTGCCGTTAAACCAGATCAGTCTGGGCGTAGCCGTCAATGATTTGTTTTCCGTAGCGTTTCGCCATCAGATTCGTATTCCAACGGAGCTGACCTTGCTTGGAAAATCACTACTGACCATGGAGGGGGTAGTGTCGGCACTGGATCCGACGTTCAGCGTCTTTGACGTAGCCGAGCCGTTCGGGAAAAAGCTGTTTTTGGAACGGCTGGATCCCCGACAAATGCTGAAGAACTGGATCGAGGATGTGCCTGAGTATTTCGATTTGATAAGTGAGGTTCCTTTAAGCTTAAAACAGTTGTCAATGGTGCTGCGACAAGGAAAGCTGCGTATCGAGGTGGCATCTCCCCAAGTGGATGCTTTGATGAAAAAAATGGATCGGATCAGCAATCGGTTGTCTTTTAGCATTGTGCTGCTCTCTCTCAGTATTGTGATGGTCGGTCTAATTATCGGTGCTGCCCTGAGCCATTCGCAAACCATGCTTTGGCGGATTCCGATCATCGAGATCGGTTTTGTGATCGCCCTGTTTATGTTTATGTGGTTGATCTTTGCTATCTTGCGTTCCGGTCGTTTCTAACCAGGACGATCCGGTGTCGGTTCATCATGCACCATTTCAACGTGAATTCGCAGGCGCGAGCTGACGCCTGCGGAACGGGTTTATCTTCCGCAGGGAAACTCCGTGGCGTTGACAGTACAACGACAAATCGCTTAAAAATAGTTTGACTTTTTATTGGATTTATTTTACCTTAAACTTAAAGACAAATGTAAACGCATACAAAACCATTTATTTGTTTTATTGTCTAATTATCGAGTAGGCAAAAGAAACATTTTATTTTTTCACAATACTAAGATACTAGAATCTATTTATGATGGGGTGATTGAATGGTTAAGGTAAGTGAAGCGTTAAAACAAAAATTGTTGTTCCCGGACGAAGAAATAAGCCGGGTTCCCAGAAGCGTATACACAGACCAAGAACTTTACGAAATTGAGATGAAAGAAATATTTCAGGGCTACGTTTGGAATCTCGTTGGTCATGAGTCGGAAATTCCGAATCCAGGCGATTACAAAACGTCAATGGCAGGTAATATTCCGATCATCGTAGTGCGAAACAACAAAGACGATGAGATTAACGTGCTTGTCAATACATGCGCGCATCGTTCCGCCGAAGTGGAAAGAACAAATTGTGGTACTGCTAAACACTTTCAATGCTTGTATCATAAATGGACTTATGATTTAACCGGTAAAATGATCGGTGCACCGTATAAAGAAGATATTCCCCAAGGGATTAACGAGGAAGAGCTTAGCCTCAAAAAATTAAATGTTCAGCTTTATCGCGGCTTGATTTTCGCCTCATTCAAAGACGATATGATCCCGCTGGAAGAATATTTGGAATTGATAACAGAAGGTTTGGATGCATCGACCGGTAACGACAAGCTTATTCCAATCGGAAGTCATAAAGTTATGTTCAACTGCAATTGGAAGATTTATTCCGAGAATATATACGACGGTTATCACACGGGCATGCTGCATGCGGCATTCCGGATCCTGCGAATGTTTGCGGCGGGTGGAGTCGGCTTGACGAACAAACACGGAAGCGGTCAATTTAGTTATAAAACACTTCCGATCCAGGACAAAACCGTTCTGAACGATATGAGTGTTTTTGAGAAGCATGCGGATAAAAGCTACATCATCAACATATTTCCGGCCGGTGTTATATCCCAGCAGTTGGATACGATAGCCTTCCGTTATGTGATTCCCCGGGGCATCGATAAAACGGAAGTTCATTTCAATTATTTCATTCGAGAATCGGACTCAGAAGAACAAAGAAAGTTACGAATCGAACAGGCCAGTAATGTTTTCGGCCCCGAGGGCATTATCACCTTAGAAGATGCCGTGGCATTGGAATCCGTTCAAAAGTCGGTCGTACATGACGGATTAAGCGTCATCCTGAAACCAAGCACCGAAGAAATCCCCATCCACGCTGAAGTTACCGTTCGAGGATTTTGGAAGAAGTGGCGTGACATGATAAAAGTCTGATCAATCCAAACTCTACTACTAAGGAGGATGAAAATGATCCACGTTCAGGATATCGATGCAACGAAAAGGGAATTGATACACCAGCTTCTTTTTCAATATTGCCATGTAGTCGATGACGGTGAACTTAGCAAGTGGCCGGATTTCTTTTCCGATAACGGTTCTTATTATGTGTATTCCAAGGAAAACTATGACAGAGGGTTGCCGGTAGCCATTATCATGGATAACCATAAGGGAAAAATTATAGACCGTGTGACACTCATAAAGCAAATATGGACATATAACATCAGCTATCAAAGGCATATGATCGCAAATATTAGGATTGAAAAATCAAACGGAGAGAAATATCACTGTCATACAAATTTCTCCATCTATAAAACGTCCAGGGAGGGGAAGTCGGAACTGTTTGCCGTCGGACGTTACAACGATTTGATCGTGTTTGAGAATAATGTTCCCAAAATCGAAAAACGGGAGGTCATTTTGGATACATCTACTTTGCCGAGCTATTTTGTCCGGCCGCTCTAGGATCGTTATAACGACTTCTAAAGATATTTGTTATGGAAAGGAAATTTGTTATGGAAAGATATTTGTTATGGAAAGGAAATAAACATGGCGAAACAGATGGTAACGGCTGCAGTACTCACCGCACCTCGTACGATCAAGCTTGAACAGTTCGAAAAACCGCGTGTGAATCCTGAGAATGCTTTGGTGCGTGTCGAGGCATGCGGGCTATGCGGCACGGATGCAGAGCAATACATTGGCGCGATTAAGTCATTGAATATTCAATATCCCATCATCCCCGGACATGAGGTGGTCGGGATCATTGAAAAGATTGGTAAAAAAGCGGCGGAAAGATGGGGCGTGAAGATCGGAGACAGAGTCGTTGTGGACTCGCTAATTCCTTGTCGCCACTGCGATAATTGTACGGTTGGCCAGTTCAATCTTTGCAGCGGTTGGAACAAAACGATGATGGGGTACTCGTATGTAAGCTGCGAAGTGTCTCCTCATTTATGGGGCGGATACGCAACCCACATGTATTTGCACCCCAATTCGCTGGTCCGTAAAATAGATAAAACCGTTGCAGCGGAAAAAGCGGTTTTGTTTAATGCTCTTGGAGGAGCGATCCATTGGACTTATGAGCTGCCTAAACTGAAGTATGGCGATCGCGTGCTCGTAATCGCTGCCGGTTTAAGGGGGGTGATGTGCTGCATGGTTGCCAAAGCCATGGGGGCTTCCCAAGTGATCTTAGCGGGCATTCAGCTCGATGAACAGCGTCTCGGAAAAGGGCTGGAACTTGGCGCCGATCACTCGATTATCGTTGACAAGGAAGATTTGGTTCAGCGTATCAGGGAGCTTACGGACGGTAAGGGGGTAGATATCGTCATCGATTTGTCGCCTCATGCCACTGAATCGGTTATTCAAGCCCTTGAAGTCATTGCGAAAAACGGAACAATCGTGCTGCTTGGATTGAAAAACAACGCCGAGATCAAAGGTTTCGTCAGTGACAAGCTCATCATGAAAGCATGCACCATAATCGGCGGACATGGCGTCAGTTATACGGCGTTTAAGCGTGCGATCTCCATGATCGAAGCAGGAAGCCTGCCGCTCGATAAGCTGCAGACGAAAGTTTTTCCGTTAGACGAAGCACACCTGGCGATGGCGACATTGGCTAAAGAAATTAAAGATGATGAGGTTAACAGCATTGTTATTATGCCGGCTCTGCGAGGCTAAATCAAATACTTGCAGGGCTCACTTTTCGGGAATGCTAAGATTCTAGTATTCGACATTGATATAAAATCAATAGGGGGTCATAAAAATGAGCTTGTTCAAAAATAAATTGCCGATCTTGTTAAGTGTTTGCATCTTGATGTTGACCCTAATTGCCGCTTGTGGAAACAATCCGGGCCATGATACACCTGCGAATACAGAAAAAAAGGAAGCGGAACAAGCAGCTGATCAAGGTTCCATTAAAATCGGAGTATTCCATGATATCAGCGGGCCAGGCGCCCTGCCTGCCAGCATGATGCTCAAGGGATCGAAAGTTGCTGTCCAGATGATCAACGATGAAGGCGGCGTGAACGGCCGATCGGTTGAACTTATCGTTGAAGACGACGCAGGCAGACCTGAGAATGCTGCACGTATTGTAGAAAAGCTAGCCTCCAATGAGGAAATTGTGTTTCTTTCGGGCGGGAATAACTCCAGTATAGCGGCTGCTGCGGATCCGGTCGCCCGGAAAATGAATATCCCGTTCATGGTCATATCAGGAGCTGGGTATGAACCCAAGGGAAAAGACTCAGATTTGCTGGTCGCTTCCACCATCAATTTCATAACCGGCGGCGAGTCTTTCATCAAGTTCGCGCTGGAGCAGGGTTGGAAGAGAGGGGCGACGCTCAACCCCACCGATGTTACCGGACAATTGATTGAAAGCTTTATGGACGGATGGATAAAGCAGTATAAAGACCAAGGGCTTGAAATCGTTGCGCGCGAAAGATATGATTCCAAAGCGCTGGACGTCACTCCGCAGCTATCCAAAATCAAAGAGCAGAAACCGGACTTTATCATGAGTTACGGAATCGGAGAAACAGCTGCAATCGTCATTCGCCAATCACAGCAAGTTGGATTAAAAGTTCCGATAGGCATTTCCGGAGCCAATGCTTTCCCGGCATTTCTCAATTTGATTAAGGACGTGCCGGACGGTCAAGTCTTTACTTATAGTGACAAAATCATGATATGGAAAGACCTCCCTGACAGTGATCCTCATAAGAAGTTTTTAGAGAAATATTATCTTACATTTAAGAAGCTCTATCCGGATGACGAACCTAGTTTGACTCATTCTGCGGGAGCCGACAGCATTCTGATCGGACTTGCGGCAGTGAAGCAGGTGGGAGCGGATCGCGAGAAAATCCGTAAATATCTTTCCCAGGGCAATCAAAATATTCAGGCTGTACAGTCGACTTATAATTTTACGGCCGATGACCGGTGGGGGTATTCAGACGATACGATCGTGACCATAACGAACAAACAAGGCAAATGGAAGCTCCCTTAATCCTTATATTCAGATTTGAGGTGAAAGTCGGTGAGTTCGTCTCTTTTTATCCAATACCTGTTTTCGGCGTTGACTTCGGGTGGTATTTACGCAATGGTCGGTATCGGATTTGTCATCGTGTATCGAATATCCAAAATACTTAACATTGCACAGGGACACCTGTATGTATTAAGCGCTTTCTTAGCGATGACCATGATCGATTCTTGGGAAGTTTCACGTTGGTTTTCCATTCCCCTTGTCGTAGCAGCCGTTTGTACAATCATGGTCATTTTACATCGTTTAACGATGCATCCGATCCGGAATAAAGACATGTTATCCAAATTGTTAATGACTGTGGGATGGGTGTTTATCATCGAGGGAAGTTTGGAATGGATTTACGGACCTACCCCACGTTCCCTATCGGCGTTTCCAGGACCTAAAGTTTTGAACTTCCAAGACGCAGCGATCTCGTTTCAGAGCATTTGGGTGTTGGGCGCCGCCATTGTAAGCTCCATCCTGTTATACGTATTTTTAACGCGAACGACGATCGGGAGGGCCATGGAGGCTTGTTCTGAGAACGAAACGGGGTCAAAATTAGTAGGGATTCATGTTGAAAAGATGCTGATCCTTGCGTTTATTGTATGTGCTATGTTCGGAGCAGTGGCTGGTATCGTAGGCGGCCCTTTATCTTATGTCACTTATGCGGCAGGTATGGGCTTAACGATTAAAGGATTAACCGCAGCGATTGTCGGTGGAATCAATCACATCTATGGCGCGCTGGTCGGCGGTGTGGTTTTAGGACTATTGGAAGCGTTCTCTGCAGGTCTCATTTCGACGCTTTTCTATGAGTTAGTTAGTATCTTGGCTTTGTTGATTATATTAGTGGCTAGGCCTCAGGGCATTTTAGGGGGGAGATAATGCGCGAAAAAACGGTATTTTATACTTTGCTCCTGTTGCTCGCCGTGATCCTCCCTTTCATCTATCATGATTTGGACCTTGTTCTAAGAGCTGTACTGATGGCTTGCGCTGTCTTGGGATTGCAGTTGTTAATGAGCTACGGAGGACAAATATCGCTTGGTAACGCTGCCTTCATGGGTCTTGGAGCCTATATATCCGGTGTTTTATCGGTGAAATTCGGTTTGCCTTCTCTTCTCACCATATTTGTTGCAGTCGCCGTTACCGCACTGATTGCACTGATCGTCGGTTATCCGTTGCTGAGATTGAAGGGGTATTACTTGGCCTTGGGCACATTGGGCTTTCGGATTGTCAGTTACTTCGCTTATAAGCACCCTGTACACTTGGACCGGTGGGCCGGCAGGATTGATCGGCATTCCCGATATCGGTTGGGGAGATTTTGAAATCACGAATCGCGCGACATACTACTATATCGCGGTTGCCATGTTCGCCATCTTTTTCTGGTATTCCAGCAATCTGATGAAGTCTCGTGTTGGGCGCGCACTGTTGACGTTGAAGAGCAGTGAAAATACGGCTGAAGCGATGGGGATAAGAACGGCGAAAGTGAAGCTTCAATTTTTCGTGCTCTCCGCCGTATTCGCGGCATTCTCAGGAGCGGTGATGGGTCATTATCTTGGCATTATCGTGCCTTCGCAGTTTAACGTCATCATCTCGATCGAATTGCTAATCGCGATGCTGTTGGGCGGCGAAGCGATTCTGATCGGATCGCTCGTTGGCTCGCTTCTGTGGTTCTTCATCTCGGATTTCACCCATTCCGTGGCCATCCCTCGAATGTTTATGCTTGGACTGATCATGATTGTTCTCATTCTCTTTGTTGAACACGGCGTATCACAGGCATTTATTAAGGTCTATAACCGGATTAAAACGGGGATAACAGGGAAAAGTCCGGAGAAGCGAATCGTCCAAGGGGGTGAAACGAATGACATATCTTGAGGTGAAAGATGCTATGAAGCGTTTTGGGGGACTGCAAGCTGTCAATAACGTTTCATTCTCCATAAAAAAAGGCACCATATTTTCAATGATAGGCCCTAATGGTTCTGGAAAGACAACTCTGTTGAATCTGATTACGGGTTTTCTCCCGTTGACGGGCGGAAAGATTCGTTTTGAAGGGCGTGAAATATCGGGTAAAGCCCCTTTTCAGATTGCACATCTCGGAATCATCAGAACATTTCAGAACGGATCGATCGTGAAGGACGCAACCGTACTGGATAATGTGATGATTGGTGCTTATCGCTACACAAAATCCGGATTTTGGACAGGTGGATTTTCGACTCCCAACTCGAGAAAAGAAGAGAAATGGATTAGGGAAAAGGCGAAGGAAGTATTGAAAATCGTAGGTTTGGAACAAATTGCAAATCAGCCGGCATCCACATTGCCCTTTGGTTATCAACGATTAATCGAAGTAGCCCGCGTGCTGCTCTCCGAACCGAAAGTCATGCTTCTCGACGAACCCGCCGCCGGATTGAACGATGCGGAATCTTTGCGGCTCGGGGAAGCGATCAAGACAATTAATCGGGAGCTCGGAATTACGACAATACTCGTGGAGCACCACATGGGCGTTGTGATGGAAGTCTCCGATCAAATCATCGTTTTGAATAACGGGGAAAGGATAGCGGAAGGGATAGCCCGGGAAATTTGCCAAAACCCTCAAGTCATTGAAGTTTATTTGGGGAGGGAATCCGTAGGTGCTTAAACTCAACGATTTGTCTGCTTCCTATGGAAGAGTTCAAGTTCTCTTTAATATATCGCTCGAAGTGAAGGATAAATCTGTTGTAACGCTGATCGGCACGAACGGAGCAGGGAAAAGCACGACATTGAAAGCGATATCCGGACTGCTCACGTCCGTGAAAGGAAGCATTACATTTAATGGCGAGGAATTGATAGGCACGCCGAGCGATTGGCCCGTGAAATTGGGAATTGTACATGTGCCGGAGGGAAGGCAGCTTTTCAGTAAAATGAAAGTCAAAGAAAACTTGGAATTGGGAGCGTACCTGTACGCCGGACGCCGCACCGAAATTCGGGAGAGAATGGAGTATGTATACCATATATTTCCCAAGCTAGCTGATCGCAAAGATCAGCTAGCCGGCACCTTAAGCGGCGGAGAGCAGCAAATGCTTGCCATCGGTAGAGGTTTGATGAGCAAACCGAAAATTCTGTTACTGGATGAACCTTCCTGGGGGCTTGCTCCTATCGTCACTCAGCAGATCTTCGATGCGCTTAAGCAACTCCCGAATCAGGGAACGTCTATCCTGCTTGTGGAGCAGAACGCGTGGTTGGCACTAGAGATCGCCGATTACGGTTATTTGATTCAAAACGGTAGCGTTGTCGATTCAGGACGATCCTCCGAACTGAAAAAGCAGGACCATGTTCGGGAAATTTATATGGGGAAATAAGGTTTTAAAACCAAGAATACTTAAAAAAGTGATTGAAGTTACAAGGGATGTATGTTACCATCAACTAAGATACTAGTATAACATTCATGAGGTGAACTATGGGAGAGAAAATTGGCATGTGGTCACAGATGGTGGGAACTCCGCTGAGGCAATACTATATCAACGCAAACGGTATACGGACGCGCATTCTGGAAGCCGGGGAAGGGGAACCGCTGATCTTCATTCATGGAACGGGTGGACACCTTGAAGCTTACGCCAGAAACATCAGCGGATTATCCGAGAACTTCCGGGTCATTGCCTATGATATGGTTGGCCACGGATTCAGCGACAAACCGGATAGACCGTACACGATCGATTATTTAAGCGATCATCTGATTAGCGTCGCGAAGGGACTGGGACTTGAAACCTTCAGCCTGTCCGGCGAATCGCTAGGCGGTTGGGTCGCGGCCTGGACTGCCGCTCATCATCCGGAATTCGTTAATAAATTGATTTTGAATACTCCGGGTAATATTACGAACAAGTTGGAGGTCATGAAGCAAGTCAAAGATTCAACGGTCAAAGCGGTCATGGAAGCAACGTATGAGAATGTCCGGACCCGCCTGGAATGGTTGTTCCACGATAAAGGTTTCGTGACCGATGAACTCATAGCCATCCGCTACAAAATCTATACCCAGCCAGAGTTTAAGAAAGCCGTACATCATATCGTGTGCCTTCAGGACTGGGATATCCGCAAAGATTTCGCTTGGGGTCCAGAGTGGTGCGGACAAATAAAATCTCCGACATTGCTGCTGTGGACCGATAACGATCCGACGGGAACGCTGGAAGAAGCGCAACTCCTGAAATCATGGATTCCCGGCAGTATGCTCTATGTGATTGGAGATGCCGGGCACTGGCCGCAATGGGAGAAGGCAGGGGAATTTAACGATATTCATCGCACATTTATCAGAGAAGGGAGTTATTAATCATGGGGGCAAGAAGAGGAATAGATTACATCGAGCGTTTAAAAAACAACCCGCCTGAAACCTGGATAGGCAAGGAAAAGGTTACGGATCCCACAACGCATCCTCTCATCGCTCCTGCGGTGCAATCGATCGCACGATTGTATGATTCGCAGTGGGAACCTGAGAAGAAGCCCTATATGTTATCGAAATCTCCCGATACCGGTGAATGGATCGGCAATTCCTTTCTGGTTCCTAAATCAAAGGAAGATCTGGCTTTGCGCCGGCTCATGCACCGCGATTGGGCGGAAGAAACGTACGGTATGATGGGGCGGTCTACAGATTTTATGAGCGCGATGTTAACAGCCTGGTATGTGAATTCGGATTTTTTCGGGCCATATGAGGAAAACGTGCGGCATTATTTTGAACACGTGCGCGAAAATGATCTGTATCTGACACACGTGCTGATCGATCCGCAGGTTGATCGCTCCAAACCGCCCTCCGAGCAGCCGGACGAATTTACGTATCTGGGTGTGGTCAAGGAAACGGATGAGGGAATCATTGTCCGCGGGGCAAAAATGCTTGCGACAGCCGGTCCGTATGCGGACGAGATGCTTGTATGGCCGTTTCACTTGCGCAAACCGACGGAGAAGGATTACAAATATGCCATTTCGTTTGCTTTGCCATTAAATACGCCGGGCGTCCGATTAATTTCTCGCGAGCCTTTTACACGTAAATCCGTCTATGACCATCCGCTCTCTTCACAATTTGACGAGCTGGACGGCGTCGTCATCTTCGACGATGTGCTCGTCCCCTGGGAGAGGGTGTTTATCTATCAAGATGTTGAACGGGTTAACACGATCTGGAAATTAAACTCCAATGCGATGACAGGGCACCAAACAGCAATTAGATTGCAAGCCAAGCTGCAGTTTCTCGCAGGGCTTGTGATGAAATCGACAGAAATGGTCAATACCAATCAGTTTCCCCATGTGCAAGACATGATGGGAGAGATAACGACTTATATCGAATTGATACGGGCTGCCGTAATAGCTTCCGAAGTTACCGCTCAACCGAACTCGGCCGGGATTTATATGCCGAATGTTACACCTTTGTACGCGATCCGTAATTCCGGAAATCGCTGGTATCCGAGAGTTAGGGAAATTATACAGTTTGCCATTGCCGGCGGCTTGATGTACCAACCTGCAGATGCCGGTGTGTTTGATAGCCCGATCGCAGGCGATATCCGCAAGTACTACCGAGGTGCCGACGTTACGGCCGAGGAGAAAATCAAGCTGTTCAAAATTGCGGCAGATATCGCTGTTTCGGATTTCGGCTCCCGTCACGAATTGTACGAACGGTTCTACTCAGGCGATCCGATGTTCCTGCGGATTCAAACGCAATATACCGCTTACGACAAGTCAGAATCACTGGCCTTGGTTGATAGGCTGCTTGCATCGTATGAATTAGAAAAACCGGTCCAAGAAGGAGTCGGAAAATGACAGGGTCCTTATAAGCAGGGGGGAATCTAATGAAAAACGATAACTTTTCAATCAAGGAAGTAAAGTTCAATGAATTTCTTGCTAACTTGAAGAAATTGAAGCAGCGTGATAAGCAAGAGATCTCAGCCGATGGTTTGGTCGTTCATCCTGAAGATGCCATCTGGCTTGACAGTAAAGCAACGGGCAATCCGACCGAGATCGGAATTTTGGTCGACATTCCGGCCAAATCAATGGAATTCTATTTGCAGCGGATACCGGCAAACAGCAGTTCAGATTTGCAGCGTCACGTACATGAATCGATCCATTACGTGCTCGAGGGTGAAGGTTATTCGGAAATTGGAAATCAGGTTGTGAAGTGGTCGAAGGGAGATTTTGTCTATACCCCTCCATGGATCTGGCATAGACATTACAATCCGAACGATTCCGATGTAAGGATGCTGCTGATCGAGAATTCCAGACTGTTGGACAGTCTAGACGCCAACCGCCGGGAAAGTCTAGGGCTCGTAAGTTTTGAGGAACAATTTAAACCTGAGCATGAATAATTGGAGGAATTGACCATGGGGATTTTTAAATTTGCAAACGCTTCAATTCGAGTCAATGATTTGGGGCAATCGTTGGAATTTTATCGCGACATCATTGGTCTGCACGAAATTGCCACGGACAATAACACGATTTATCTCGGCTGCGGCGCCGACAAAACATACGACATCGCAATCCAGCAAGGAGGAACAGGTTTAAGTCGTTTTGCCTTGCAGGTGAAAAGCGATGATGATTTCTCTTATTTTGAAAAGAAATTATCCGCAATCGGCGTTTCCAGCGAACGAGTTTCGGATCCGGAACCGGGTAAAAAAGCGGCGCTGAGATTCACGTCCCCCTCGAATCATCAAATTGAGCTTGTCATTGTTGAAGACAGGCCGAAGTACATTCATCCGACTGTCAATCATTTAGGAAGCAGAGGCCTGGGTCTGCTGGACGCCGACCACATCACCGTAAATACCCAGGACGTAAAAGGTTTTGTGGAATTTCTGAAAGCCGGCCTCGATTTCAGCATCTCTGACGTGTTTGAACCGGCGCCGGGCGTATGGGCTGCAGCCTGGTCGCATGCATCCGATTACCACCATGATGTGGCGGTAATTGGGACGCCGGATCATACGACGATGCACCATTATGCGTTTCAGGTAAATGGTATGGAAGATATGAAACGGGCCGCCGATTTGCTGGCGCAGGCCGGATACTCCATCGAGGTTGGTCCGGGCAGACACCGGGTGGGGGGAAACCTGTTCACGTATTTCCTGGATCCAAGTGGGAATCGGATCGAGTTGTCCGCAGAAATGCCAAGAGCGGATCATGAGATCAGTCATAAGGTATGGGACAATTTCCCATTTGCCTACAGTGCATGGGGCCAATTCCCTACCGAATCGTTCGGAAAAGGATCTTGATCGTTATGAGGGATTATTCTCTTCCAATGATCGCTGAAAGTTTATTCAACGCGTTGGCGAATAAGCAAGCGATCCCGCCCTTATCGGAAACATTTCCTTCCCTAACCGTCGAGGATGCTTACCGGATCCAAAAACATTTAGCCGATCTGCATCAGGTTAGAGGCCGCCGTATTATCGGACAAAAAATCGGGCTGACGAGCGAAGGCATCCAACAACAGTTAGGCGTTTACGAACCGGATTTCGGGGTAATTTTTACGGGATCTTCCTTTGAGAACGGATCCATCATTGCTGCGAGCGAGATGATCGCTCCACGCATCGAAGCCGAAATTGCCTTTGTACTTGATAAAGATTTAATGGGACCGGGTATTACGTCCGGTGACGTTCTGGCGTCGACGAAAGCGGTATTACCTTCCTTTGAACTGATTGACAGCCGCATTCAAGATTGGAAAATCAAAATCGTGGACACGGTTGCTGACAATGGTTCGCACTGGGGTATGGTTCTCGGCAGCGCGATGGCGAGGCCGGATCGAATGGATTTGCGAAATATCGGACTCGTACTTGAAAAGGATGGTAAAGTCATCGATACGGCGGCCGGAGCCGCCGTACTAGGGCATCCTGCACGTTCGGTCGCTTGGTTAGCCAACAAATTATCCGAGTGGGGAGAAAGCTTGAAGGCGGGACAGATCATTCTCTCCGGTTCTTTCACTAAAGCGTTCGATCTTCTGCCTGGTCATTATAAGGCGACATTCGGCGAAGGACTATCTTCTGTGGAGGTGTATGTGAAATAATGGAAAAACAAGTTAAAGTTGCTATTTTGGGTTCCGGAAACATCGGCACTGATTTAATGTATAAGATTCTCAAAAAGCCGGAGCAGATGACATTAGGCCTGATGGCAGGCATTGATCTACAATCCGAGGGACTTGCCAGGGCGAAAGCGGAAGGTGTTCCGGTTTCAGCGAACGGAATTGACGCCGTATTGGAAGATCCGGATATTCAAATCGTGTTTGATGCGACAAGCGCAAAAGCGCACAGCAGCCACGCCAAACGGTTGAGAGAATCTGGCAAGATCGCAGTCGATTTGACTCCAGCGGCGGTTGGCCCCTATGTGGTTCCGTCCGTCAACTTAACGGAGCATATCGATAAAGACAATGTCAATATGATCACTTGCGGCGGTCAGGCCACGATCCCGCTCGTTTATGCGGTGAGCAAAGTGGCAAAGGTCGAATATGCAGAGATGGTTTCGACAGTGTCCAGCAGTTCAGCCGGACCCGGAACGAGGCAAAATATCGATGAGTTTACGTTTACGACGTCCCGGGGGATCGAAGTCATCGGCGGTGCGGAAAAAGGTAAAGCCATTATTATTCTTAATCCTGCCAAACCGTCGATTATTATGCGTAATACGCTATATCTCGCTTACAAAGACGGAGACAGCGATCAGATTCAGCACTCGATCGACCTAATCGTCCGTGAAGTCCAGCAATATGTACCTGGTTATGCACTAAGAGGAAAACCCATATTCGACAAACGGGATACTCCTCAGGGGAAAAAGGATATTGTTATTTTACTGCTGGAAGTAGAAGGTGCCGGAGACTTTCTCCCTCCGTCTGCAGGCAATCTTGACATTATGACTGCCTCCGCGAAACGGGTGGGCGACATGCTGGCGAAAAATATCATTCACATGTTAGCGCGGGAATAACCGGATGCAGATTCGATTCTCGTGACCGAAAGGATGGGTAAGGAATGGGAGAACAAAAGATCAGAATTATGGATACGACGCTTAGGGACGGTTCCCATGCCGTCCGGCATCAATTTACGAAAGAAAATGTGCGGCAGATTGTCCAGGCATTGGATGAGGCGGGAGTTCCCGTCATCGAGGTGACACATGGTGATGGTTTGGGCGGTTCGACGATACAGTACGGTGTGTCGCTCGTTGATGAAATGGAGTTGATTGAGGAAGCGGTAAAAACGAGTAAGCGCGCGAAAATCGCCGCATTACTCCTTCCCGGTGTCGGCACCAAGAAAGAATTAATGCAGGCTAAAGATATCGGAATTGAAATGGTGCGCATTGCAACGCAATGTTCTGAGGCTGATGTGTCACAGCAGCATTTCGGACTAGCCAAAGAACTTGGTCTTGAAACCGTAGGGTTTCTCATGATGGCGCATATGCTTCCACCTGAGGAATTGGCAGAACAGGCTAGTTTGATGGAGTCTTATGGAGCCGATACGGTGTACATTGTGGACTCGGCAGGAACCATGATGCCTGATGATGTTTCGGACAGAGTAGACGCATTAAGGAAAGTTTTACAAATTCCGATCGGCTTTCACGGTCACAACAATATGGGTTTGGCCATCGGCAATAGTATTGCAGCAATTAAAGCGGGCGCGTTGAACATAGATACCAGTACACGCGGTTTGGGCGCGGGCTCGGGGAATACTCAAACGGAAGTTCTTGCAGGTGTATTATCCCGCCTGGGCTATGAAACAGGAATCGATTTGTTTAAGATTATGGACGCTGCAGAATATATCGTGAATCCGGTCATGCATGACCAGATGATTATCAACCGGGACGCGCTGACGATCGGATGTATGGGTGTATATTCAACGTTTCTTATCCATGCGAAAAACGCAGGTGAGAAGTTTGGTGTGGATCCCAGAAATATTTTGATGGAACTGGGCCGCCGCAAAGCGGTGGCGGGCCAGGAGGACTGGATCCTGGATGTAGCCGCCGAATTATCTGAGATGAAAGGGTGATCAGGATGATCGAACCGATTGAATATCGCAATGTGATGGGACGTTTTGCTTCCGGAATCACGATCGTATCGACATCGGAGGGGGATCAAATCCATGGAATGACTGCTAACGGGTTCGTATCGGTTTCCTTACATCCCCCACTGGTTTTAGTGTCGATTGATCATAGAGCGAAAATGCATCAACTGTTGCCGAAGACACGAAAGTATGGGATCAGCATCCTGAAGAATGACCAGGAAGCGGTGTCTCGCCATTTTGCCGGTCATCCAATGGAGGAGGCTCCCTCATTTTTTTGGAGAGAGGGTTTACCCTTTATTGAAAATGCACTCGCTTATGTGGCATGCGAGGTTGTCGAGCAGCATGAAGCCGGAGATCATACGTTGTATATCGGACAAGTGGAATGGCTTTCCTATGAACAAGGGGGAGAACCACTGATCTTCTTTGCAGGAAAGTATCAGAAACTGGAACTAAAGGGGAATTCCGGGTGATATTACGACTGGGGCATATAATCATGAAATGGAGTTCGCCAGCTAGAAAATAAAGCCATACAATGCTAAAATAGATAATCGACACGATATTATGTATACTATGACATATAAGTTGTAATTGGAGGAAGTAAGAGCGAATATGAGGGAAATCACATTGTCGAAAACGATTCGAACTTATGAATATATAAAAGACGGACTGATTTCGGGAAAGTGGACGTTCGGGGATGAGATCTCGGTCATAGAGATCGCAGAAGAGCTTGAAGTTTCCAGGCGTCCAGTCATCGATGCCTTGAAGCGATTAGAGGCTGAATATTTTGTGGAGATCGTGCCCCAAACCGGATGCAGGGTAAAAAAGTACACGCAGGAACATATGGTCGATCATTTTTTAACCGTTATGGCATTGGAGGGCATGGCAGCCTTTCTGGCCGCACAACGAAGGGAAGACCATGAGGTTCAAGAATTATATATGATTAATGAACAATTGGCTAAATTGGTACAAGAGCATGATTCCAAAGATCGTTACTTTAACAAAAACAGAGAATGGCATTATGGGATTCTAAAGATGTCCCGATCGGAAAAATTACTTAACATCACGCAAAGCCAATGGGATCTGAATGATTTTTTCCTGTGTAATATTCCTTCTTTTTCCCAAAATCAAACAAGTACAGTCACGGAGCACGATATGATTATCGAAAAAATTGCAGCAAAAGATGCAGTAGGCGCCCGTACGTTGATGGAAGCCCATGTATCGACATTCGCCTCATTGATCCAAAAAACACAACTACCTCAAACAACAAAACTTTAACAATCACAATGTTGCACAATATAAAGGATCAAACAAGCTGACATATGGCTGAATACCCGTGCCAGCTTGTTTATTAGGGCTCGCCTCAGTGGAATAGATGAGACCGAGATCAGGCAAACCGCGGCTCGCTGTATAGGCGGCTCCTGATAACTACAGGAACTTGAAACAACGACATCAACATTTTACGGTTGACATTTTTGAATGAATGATTTATGCTCAAACTAAGATATTAGAATCACAATAAAAGAACGAAACCGCAAACATCATTTTACTTACCATAAACTAAGATACTAGAATATCATTTCTTCTGTTGTTCAATCTTCACATATTTTGCGTAATGATGCCTGCCGATCAGGTTCTAATGAAGGGGGGCTAGAAGAGTATTTGGATATTTGAAGAGTTTCTTTGGTTTTGTTGATCTTGGATTTTTTAGGACGTTACTGTATCGGGGCCGCCCAACCTGGGCTGCTAAGGTTTGTGAAAGCGCTTTAATAAATTGGATCTCAAGTTAACTCATGAAACCCCCTTAGACCAGCGAAGCTGAACCAGATGCTCACGGCATGCTTGATCCGAATCGAGCTTCACTTGAAATTTCTTCAAAGTCATCCTTTCTTGTTGCCTCATGACAATCACTCCCGAACATTCGTTCTTACCTGAATACGGATTCGAATAATAAAATATGTAATTAA